>JAOUMY010000014.1 GCA_029881255.1 Gammaproteobacteria bacterium
GCTTAGACATTAATGGCCTCTTTTTCTATGTACGGTTTCAATTCACGACGTAAGGCTTTGTCAGTCACCAAGTCCACCGATTTACCGAGATTATCTTCAAGAAGAAATTGAACACCGAAGTAACGCTCGGACGTTGCCGGCCCATCGAAGGCAACAACAATGTCTATATCACTATCCGCCCTTGCTTCATTACGTGCAGTAGATCCAAACAGCGCCATACGAGTAATGCCAAAGCGGCTCACCAGCTCGGGTTTTAACTTTCTAAGGATTGCGAGAACCTGGTCTCTATTCATGGCGATAATTGGTTTTGGGTTTCAATGGGATAATTATAACCCCTTGTTTTGCAAGAATCATACATGGAGTACTATATTGCCTGTTTCCCCTGGGCACCGTGGATTTTAGCAAACGATTTCACTAGTCCTCTCGCCCTTGATTCGTGGTGCTGTAATAGCGTAACTATCGGAATATACTGAAATAAAAGGAATCCACGACAGGGGGTATATGAAATCGAACCCGTCAGGCGGGTGGGGGACACGTGGTGGTGCTCTGGTCGTTAGGTCTTCTCAGCTGGTTGTGTGAAAAGAATTATTTCATACCTTCGATCAGATCAATGTCCTTGCGTAGTAATTCGTTCACAATGTCGCTTAACTCCACGCCTTTGGCCTTGGCTTTCTCGGAGAGGTAATCAGTGATATCGGCTTCGAGATATATGGGGAGAATTACTGTTGCATCCTTGTGGAAGAATGTGCCCCGCTTAGCCTTTGAAAAGTCGTATTCTTTCCTCATTCATATACTCATCGGCCTTTAAAACACCTTTTTAATGGCTCGTAGCAGTGAAGTCGGCAGACCAATTCTAGCAAAACTACTCAGATTGAGTCATGCACATTCCCCCATCCATCCAAATCCAGTATCATACCCCAAGCCTCACCTGGCCCGGTAACTGCCTAAAAATTAAGCACTTTTACCAAAACCACTAAACACACAAACAGCCAAGGACTCAATGCAGCCGTTGTTGTCCACCTGCATTTACACACCGAATACTCCATGGTCGATGGCATTGTGCGCGTCAAGCCGCTGATTAAGCGGGTGGCGGAGATGAATATGCCGACGGAGGCGGGACAGTCGAATCTATTTATTTCGATATCGTGATCGAGTCTAAAATTGCAAGTATTTCTGTGTGCGGAGCTAGATAATGAAAATCCGGATAACGTGAGACATGGCTCATTTGATTATGTGATAGCTAGTTTGAAACACAGTTCGAATTGATCTCGGTAGTGCTAGGTACTTTTGTTGTATTCAACTATTAGTGTAAAATCAGTTTGCACAAATATATCAAAGCTAAATAAAAACAAATGCATACGGAATAAATGACAAGGTCAACTTCTTCAGCTAGAAAGGTCGCTACTTTTTCAAAGGACATTTTTGTTATTAACGCGGAATGTAAATCCTCGGGGGCGGTCAGAAATTGAGGCAGTTCCGCCCATCTAGTCAATTTTTCTAAGTTATTTGATCCGGTTTCACCATTTGTTGCCAAAGAGTTGGATAAAACGGGAATCAATTAAACCTGAATTTAATAGTTAACCAACTTGAATCTGTGAGAATTCTGCGGAGAAGTACTTGATTAGTTTTAGAGGTTGAGATGTTCAGATTGCCCAAAGAACTTACAGCTGTTTTGGTTCTTATACTATTTCTCGTATTAGTAGGTTGTACGAGTGAAAAGGATAAACAACAACCGGATGAGGTCATGTTATCCGAGGAGCTGACATCGGAACAGGCTGTACCCAATCCGTCCAATACTGAACCAAATGCAACGGAGCAAATGGTCCCAAGTAGGGATATTTTACCGTTATCAGCAGTTTCAAACCTCAAAGCGAACACAGATGCGCCGAATAAAATATCCTTAAGTTGGAAAAATCCGGAAGACGACAATTTTCAAGGCGTTTTGTTGGTTCGCTCTAACGAAAGTTTTCCGTTGGCACCAGACTCCGGTGAGGAAGTGTATCGCGGTTCTCTTGAAAACTATTCCGAGAGTCCTTTGCCATCGGGAAACTACTATTACAGCGTTTTTACCTACGATGAGGATTTAAATTACTCTGCGTCCGTATCGGTAAAAGCTAGTGTGTCCGATATAGCTCCTCCTGCATCAGTAGCTCAGTTTAGCGTGATTCTTTCAGCAGACTATGAATTGTCGCTAAGTTGGAAGAATCCCGCCGACGTCGATTTTGATCGTGTGGTGATTGTTTTTAGAAACGATACTTTCGCGAAGACAATTGATGATGGGTCTGAAGTCTACAATGGAAAGGGAGATAGCACTGTTCTGAGAAAACTAAACTCCGGTACATATTATTTTTCTGCATTTTCGATAGATACGTCGGGAAATGTCGCAGCTGAAGCTACAGTCGCTGCGGAAGCTGCTGACAAATTCGCTCCGCAGATTGTTTCTCAGACCCCAGTGCATAATTCGAAAGATGTTGAACGAAATGTTCTATTTAGTCTTGTGTTTAATGAACCTATCGTGGCCAACAACTATGGACAACGTATTTTTATAGTTAACGAAAGCAACGACGATGTTTGGGAATTAGGATATATTCCGCACACGGTTGTTTCAGGAACAGCAGATAAAGAATTATCCTTTAATTTGTCATACCACCGTCTAGAATTTAACAGTTTATATAGCGTAATACTTGAAGTAACTGATCTGGCCGGTCATAAACTACAAATTTCTCGTGGCGATTGGCAGTTCACGACCATGGCGGACAATGGAGTTCCGATTGTGACGTCGGTATATCCTAATCAGAACTATAGTGGAACAAGAGTAGTTCAAGAAATATGGGCCACGATCTCAGAGCCGGTTGAACCTGTGTTTGCGTGGCAAGATACTATTTCGATTAACGAAAATTTTACTGGTACAAATGTTACCGGTACGGTGAGGTATAGCGCTAATGAAAATCGCATTATATTCGCACCCGATATTTATCTCACGCATGATAGGCCGATAACTGCAACTGTTAAAAATCTTCGAGATATGGACGGTAACATTCTAGAACCATATTCCTGGAGTTTTAGTTCTAAACAGGCAATTCCTCCAAAGATAATAAGTCGTGTTCCGGTAGCAGGACAGCCGCTGGTTCCTACAGATACAAGCGTCAGAATAAGTTTTAACAAGGCTATGGACGAGACAAGTATAATTGATGCCAATTTCTATATAGAAGGTGTTACGAGCACTCTGGAGTTTAGCTCTGATTTAAAGTTAGTCATATTGACACCGACAACCACCTTGGAAAAAAACAAGGTATACACAGTTATTGTGGATGGAGAAAATATAAGAGACAAGGAAGGCCTGGCGATGGGGGAAGATGAACGGTGGCAATTTAGAACTGCAAGTGGGTTTAGCCGATTATCCACATACACTCGGGATACTGCCCACATAGTTGACGTTAAATTCAATGTTGCAGGCGAAGGTTTAGCGATATCTCATATAGATTCCGGAGCGGGAACGGCAACAAAATTCTACCTCTACAACGGAGTTGAATGGTCGATTCCTACTACAATCGCTACAACAAAACACAGTTTTCCAATCGAGGATGCTCAATATCAAGATATCGTGGTTGCGGGTAACAATCTTGTCTGGGCGTTCAATACAGGAATCGGTAAAACTAAAGTCATCGTCTACAATGGAAGCGGTGTTTCGGAAAATACATTTGAGGGGACATTGGCGCAAATATTGTCAAATGGAAGTCATATCATGGCGCTTACCTATTCAGCTAACGAAGGAGTCAACTCAATATGGGCGCATAGGTTAACTAGCACTGGTTGGGTGAGTTGGGAATGGGGCGGTATAAACAATTTGGATACTATCAATGGAATCCGAGCTGGTGGAGATGCGGCTAATCCTGAGCCTTTTGTAATCGCGGCAAACGAAAACAATGGAGATCTGACCAATGTACATCTAGCTCGGTTTGATGGAGTATCTTGGAGTATAGAAACCGTTTTTAGTGATAGTACGCCATCACAGAGTGTAGCTGGCGTTAGAGTAGCCTCGAATTCGACTGAGCACGTTGTCGCGATTGTTCAAAAGTCAACAGAGGCAGACTCCGTTGGTATTAATCGTCTCAGGTTTTTTCGATCACTTCCTGGCGGCTGGTCTAGTCCGGTTACGGTTATTGATGATCTTACTAAGAATGTAAGCGGAAGAAACGAAAGTTTTTCTTTGTTGAGCAACGGAGCCGATTTTATGTTGGGGTATGTCTACAAAGAAACTCCAGCAGATTTGTCTGGGTCTACAGTTAATGTTGAAACCGCCAGAATCGTTAGTGGCGTAATAGGTGGAAGAATTGTTCATAGCACGCAACCCAGTAGTGAGACTGAAGAGAAGTTGCGTTTATACACCAATGGTAATAGCTATTTACTTGTTGCAGGAAGTGGTTCTACGGAAATAACCGCCTCAGTATCTGTAAATTCAGGCACTTGGTCGGAAACTGTACCAGTCGAATGGGGAGCTTCGGTCGCCGCAGGCGCTACGACTTACGCAGTTCACACCAAAAAGGCTGTCTATCCAAGTGGAGTGCAACCAATCCGAGATGAACTTTGGACATATGCATATTCACCCGAGGGTGGGTGGTCAGATCCGCATGTGCTCGTAAGTGAAACTCGCGATAACAATGCATTTTTACCAGTAGGTGTGGTTGGAGCAAAGAACCATAGCTTTGAGGTCATTTGGTCCAATGATTTAAGCGACACCGTGATATCAAGACGTCTATTGACTGCATCGATAGATGCCGTGTCAAATCGAACTCAATTGACTGCTGGATCAAGCTCTAATTTGCTAAGAGACAACGTAGGCGGATCGGTCTTGAATCGACCAAGTGTCCTTGTTAGTAGTAGTACTGGTTTGGCTGTGTGGAAACAGCGTGATGTACAAAAAGATATCTATTTTGTTAGTACCTTAGTTCCTGGAAGTGGATTGAATGGAGCTACGGAGCTTCCAAGTGGCTGGGGTGTGCCTGTTGCGAAAGTTGAACTAGGCGGGGAGCCTTCGATTGTTACTAAAGGCAACGAATACATTCTAGTTTGGCGGGAGAGTAAAAAAATCAAGGAAATTCGATATAGTCCCGCGAACGAGTCTTGGTCGAACGTTGTAGAGGTTGCAGATTTTACGTTAAACGGGGCGACAATTCTGAATGAAGTAGTATTAGCGACAAATGGCACTAGTTTGGTTGCAGTTGTTGGCATAGGTACCGATCTTTTTGTCATAGAGAGTCGCGACGGGAATAATTGGGAAATGCCGACAAAGTATTCTGTTGGTAGTTCGAATACAGGAAGGACGTACGATGTGGCGAGCAATGGCACCGATTACCTCATAGTGTTCGGCAGTCCAATATATAGCACAAGAAATGTGAAAAGTGTCCATATAGATGGTGATACGTTTTCGAAGACCGTCAGCATTGTAGATAACATATCTAGAGTGAGTGATTTGGGCAACATAAAGGCATTTCCAAGAAGTGATGGGTTCTTTGCGGTTTGGAGTTCCGACATGGCCGGCGACTATGGCGGTATTCGTTACCGTTATTACAATGGTTCTGGTTGGGATGGCACAGAGGCATCTACGCACTACGAATGGACTCTCGCCTATGCCGAAGATTTACGTGTCGTGGACGGTGGGGGAATATATTTCTTGGCTTGGAAACAACGCCTCGCGTCTGGGATAAAATTCTCGGGAAACCGGGGTCGTATTAACAGAGACGACAATATCAGATGGACTTACCATGGAGATGTGTCTATTTTCGCAATAGCGGCGCTCGGCAACGATACGTTCTTGACCGTTTACCTAGATAAGTCATCAACAGGCCCAAGTATGAGCAGTGATTTGGTTTCGGGAAGCATTGGATCTAGCGCTTTAGGAACACTAGAAACTGATATAGAAAATATAAACACAGATATGGGCGCGATTTGTTTACCGGAGAACGACATAAGCACTTTCTTAGTTAAGCATATGAATGGAACAACTGTGTTGCATTATTCGACAAGCCAGAGATGAAATATCTTGTTAGCTTTGGTTTGCAGAACCTGTCTATGGACGCGCAAAATTCTTTTTTGATTTAAAAGAATTATGCTGGATGGAAAAACAGATTGACAGAGTATTGTCGCGAAAATCGGAATGTAGATTGTGTAGAAACTCAGGGAGGTTTCTCACCGTCCTTAAATCCAGTATCATACCCCAAGCCTCACCGGCCCCGGCAACTGCCTAAAAAGTAACCACTTTTACAAAAACAGCTTTAGATTCAAGACGTCGAAGGACCCCATGCAGCCGAAGTTTGTCCACCTGCATTTACACACCGAATACTCCATGGTCGATGGCATTGTGCGCGTCAAGCCGCTGATCAAGCGGGTGGCGGAGATGAATATGCCTGCGGTGGCGGTCACCGATCAGTCGAATCTGTTCTGCATGGTCAAGCTGTACAAGACCGCGCAGGGGGCGGGGATTAAGCCGATTATCGGCGTGACCATGTGGATCGAGAATCCGAAAGAGGTCGCTAAACCTTTTCCGCTTGTGTTGCTGTGTCAGAACAACGAGGGTTACAAGAACCTCACGCGGCTGGTGTCCAAGACCTATCAACACGGCCAACATCTGGGCATGGCCATCCTTGCACGCGAGTGGCTGACGGCGGAGTCCGCAAAGGGTTTGATCGCTTTGTCGGGTGGTCTGTATGGCGATGTCGGTCAGTTGTTGATCAATGGCAATCGCGCCGAGGCCGGGCAACGTCTGGCCGAGTGGCAGCAGTTATTCCCTGATCGCTTCTATTTAGAATTACATCGCACCGGCCGTCCCCAAGAGGAAGAGTATTTGCACCTCGCCGTCGATCTGGCCGCCGACACCGATACGCCAGTGGTCGCCACCAACGCGGTGTGCTTTATCCACCAGGAAGACTTCGAGGCCCATGAGGTGCGGGTGTGCATCCATGATGGCCGCACCCTCGACGACCCGCGTCGTCCCAAGAAATATTCCGATCAACAATACCTGCGCTCCCAGGAAGAGATGTGCGAGTTGTTCGCCGACCTGCCTGAGGCCTTAGAGAACACCGTCGAGATCGCCAAGCGTTGTAGCGTCGATATCACGCTGGGCAAATATTTTCTGCCGGATTTCCCGGTGCCTGACGGCATGACCATGGACGAGTTCTTCCGTGATGAGTGTCGCAAGGGGTTGGAGAAGCGTCTGGATTTTCTGTTTGATCGCCATGCGCCGGACTTCGTCGAGATCCGCAAGCCCTATGACGAGCGGCTGGAGATGGAGCTCGACGTGATCATCCAGATGGGATTCCCCGGTTACTTTTTGATTGTTGCCGACTTCATCCAGTGGGCCAAGGAAAACGGCATCCCGGTAGGGCCGGGCAGGGGTTCTGGAGCCGGTTCACTGGTGGCCTATTCCATGACCATCACCGACCTCGATCCGCTGGAATACGACCTGCTCTTCGAACGATTTTTGAATCCCGAGCGTGTCTCCATGCCCGACTTCGACGTCGACTTTTGCATGGAGAACCGCGACAAGGTCATTGACTATGTGGCGCGTCATTATGGTCGCGAGAAGGTCTCGCAAATCATCACCTATGGTTCGATGGCGGCCAAGGCGGTGGTGCGTGACGTGGGGCGTGTCATGAGTCACCCCTATGGTTTCGTCGACAAGATCGCCAAGTTGATTCCGTTCGAAGTCGGCATGACCCTGACCAAGGCGCTGGAACAAGAGCCTATGCTTAAGGAGCGTTACGACCAGGAAGAGGACGTCAAAGAACTGCTCGACATGGCCCTGAGTCTGGAGGGTGTGACGCGCAATGCCGGCAAGCACGCCGGGGGTGTGGTCATCGCGCCGACAGAGCTGACCGATTTCGCGCCACTATACTGTGAAGAGGGCGGTCAGGGTCTGGTGACTCAGTTCGACAAGGACGACGTCGAGGCCGTTGGTCTGGTCAAGTTCGACTTCCTCGGTCTGCGCACGCTGACGATTATCGATTGGGCACTCAAGGCGGTCAACGAGCGCTGCCGCACCGAGGGCAAAGACGAAGTCGATATCGCCGCCATTCCATTAGATGATCCCAAGACCTTCAAGCTACTCAAGGACTGCAACACCACCGCCGTGTTCCAGCTTGAATCCCGCGGTATGAAAGACCTGATCGCGCGTCTGCAACCGGATAGTTTCGAAGACATCATCGCCCTCGTGGCCCTGTTCCGTCCCGGTCCGCTGCAGTCGGGCATGGTGGATGACTATATCAATCGTAAGCACGGGCGTGCAGCGATGGAGTACGCACACCCGGATCTCGAACCGATTTTGAAACCCACCAATGGGGTAATCCTGTATCAGGAACAGGTACAGCGTATCGCGCAGGTGTTGGCCGGTTATAGTCTCGGCGGCGCGGATTTACTTCGCCGCGCCATGGGTAAAAAGAAGCCCGAAGAGATGGCCAAGCAACGTGAGATATTCACTACCGGTGCGGTCAAGAACAACATCGAAGAAGCCACCGCGACCTACATCTTCGACTTGATGGAGAAGTTCGCCGGTTACGGTTTCAATAAATCTCACTCCGCTGCTTATGCCCTGGTGTCGTATCAGACCGCCTGGCTCAAGACCCATTTCCCGTCGGAGTTTATGGCCGCGGTTATCTCCTCGGATATGGATAACACCGACAAGGTGGTCAACTTCATCGAGGATTGTTATGCGTCGAAGCTGGAGATCCTGCCGCCTAGCGTTAACACCTGTGTCTATAAGTTCAAAGCGACCATGGATGGCAAGATCCGTTACGGTCTGGGCGCGATCAAGGGCGTGGGTGAGTCGGCTATCGAGGTGATTATTGCCGAGCGACAGGCCAATGGTCCGTATCAAAATCTGTTTGATTTCTGTCGCCGCGTGGATTTGAAAAAGGTCAATCGCCGTTCCCTCGAGACGCTGATTCGTTCCGGTGCGATGGACGGTTTAGGCCCCAGCCGCGCCAGTATGTTCGTCACCCTGACCAATGCGCTGCAATCGGCGGAACAATATAAGAATGATGCCCAAAGCGGTCAGAATGATTTATTCGGCATCGCCCAGGTTGCGCCCGATGCGAACAATGATGATCAACACTTTGTCGACACCGAGGAGTGGGAAGACAAAAAACGCCTCGAAGGTGAACGTGAAACCCTGGGCTTATTCCTTACCGGCCACCCGCTAGACCAGTACCAGTCCGACCTCAAGAAATTTGTTACCACCACAATCAAAGCGTTAAAGCCGGAAGGTAAACAGCAAGTCACCATAGCCGGTCTGGCAGTTGCATTACGCACCATGAAGACCAAGCGCGGCGATACCATGGCGTTTCTGACCCTGGACGATAAATCGGCGCGCATGGAAATCGCGATGTTCTCGGATCTGTACGAACAGTTCCGACACCTGATGACCAAGGATGCGGTGCTGGTGGTGAGCGGCGAGGTGAGCGTAGATCACTACTCCGGCGGCATCAAGATGAGCGCCAAGGAGATCATGGATATCGATCAGGCGCGTGGGCAGTACAGCAAGCGCCTGCGTATTAAGTTGAACTATGCCAATAACAATAGCGAGTTTTTCCGGCAGTTGTCCGAGGCCTTGTCGCCCTTCAAGGAAGGCAAGTGCCCGGTGAGTATTAACCTGCCGATCATGGGCGCGCGCGGGACTTACCATTTTGGCCAGGCGTGGAAGATTACGCCGACCGACGAGTTGATGAAGCGGCTCAAGAAGATCGCCGGTGAAGAGGCGGTGGAGTTGGAGTATTAACAAATACCTTAGCGAATAACAAACGTTAAGCGCCAGTCAAGTTCTGGAAACACTGCAAGCAACCGCACGCTAAAAGCGGTAACTAACACCTGTTTCAAATACGCTGCCTTCGATGGGGAAGATATCCTTCCATGCCCATCGGCGTTTTTTATCGGATAAGATATCTTTCAATGCGTCGCTTTCCCTCGAGTTGTATACGATGCGGAAAGGAAGGTATTGTTGATAGCGACAGAAAACTTCAAGCTTTGACCAGGTTGCGGAAACGCGGGCGTCAATATTGGCCAGATCGATTTTGCTTACGTCCAACTGCTGTTTTGAATAATCAGTATCGGGCAATAGAAAAATACCGGGCAACCAGTTTTCGGTTTTGCCCATAGGCATAATGCTCAGCCAAGCAATACCAGCGCTCAGGTTAACGCGTCCTTGATATTGCAGTTTAATGGCGTGTTGTTGCGTTGAAATATTGCCATCCAGTCGAAACTTTCGTCGTGTCAGCGCTAAGGGGTCGAATGCCGACTGTAGTAGTGAGTCGTTGAGTTCACCATCGACGCTGCTATTCCACTTGCTCCACTGACCGTTGTAGAACAACCGAAGGCGTGGCTTGTAGGACCAGCTTATCTGAAATTGAGTTTCTGACTCATCAAAACCCAGGTTTAGCTTTCCCTGCCTTACGCCGAGATTGGTGAAATCGGTCGTGTGTGGAGATCGTTGTCGATACAGGAATAACGCCAAGGAAAAATTCCTGGGCAACACCAGCGCTGTGCGCAGAGTTTGACTGCGTAATTCACCGAGACTACGTGCAAAATAAATTCGAGCTGTATTTTTCCATCGAATATTTGTTTCTACAGCGTCGTAGGTTGCCTCCCCGGTGAAGTTAGCAGAAACCGCGTTACTTAGGCTTCTAATATGAAGTGTGTAGCCATGTCGGGGGTTGACGCGATGCCAGGCTATGTCGAGCACCGGGTGGGGTTTCACGGCGATACGGTGGTTTAGGTAGCCATCAAACTGGTCTGAGAAATAGCCGTCTAGCTGAATGCTGGCGTAAGCAAAACCATCGTAGAGCAGGCTGGCGTGATTGGGGTACGTTGTATATTGCAGGCTCATCGTCAGCAAATCTACGCCGACGACTTTGTCTATGTATGTGAAATATTCCTGTTCTTTTTGCAGGCGCTCGTACTGTCCGTGTAGCGCCCATGCGGAACTGGAAGAAGTCGCCTGAATTAAACTGGCGTATGAACCAATACGTGTGTCTCCCTGTTCGACGAACAAACTGCTTTGGTAAGACGCAGTGAGGGAGTTACAGGGTGTGTCTGTGCCGAAGTATGTATCGATCCCGGTACTCCCGGTACGACAGGCAATATAATTTTGGTAGGGCTGATATAAAAGCTGGCTTCCCGGAATAATGGGAACGGCAGACGCGGCAAAGGCATCGCTAAAAATAGCGGCATAAACGCCAAAACAAAATGCAAAGTAGCGCACGTATAGTGAAATCAGCCCCGGAGAATTCCGAGGCTGATTCTATTACGATATGGGTTTAAAAGTCTGCCGCGCATGTCTCGCTAATCGGAAACTCATCAACTTGTTCAGTGAGGCACTGACCAGCATTGATGGTAACGCTTCCAGCATTATGACCGGTCACTGCCGCGACAACAGGGCCACCGGCGTCGACACGTACACGATCGTCGTCTGAGCTACCCACGACTGTGCCCGTTGGTGCCGATACTGCGAAACCTATCTTTAGCGTTGTATCTTCGGGGTTGTTCGCATCAGAAAAGAAATCATCTTGGAACTCGCCATTGAGATTTGTGAAATTCGCATCAAAGGAAAAGCCCTTGGTGAATGTCAAAGAGAAATCGCTTGTGGAGGCATCCCATTTAAAAGATGTGGTGTCCATTTCAATGATAAACGCGTGCTGGTTATCAATGTCCCAATAGAGTGGTTTGTCGCGCAATCCGGCGTCACTAACTGTGATGACTTCGTTTTCGACATCAACGCTAACCGTGCCGGTAATACCAGAGAAGCCCCACTTATAGTCTGTAGTCGAATTCTGCTCTCCGACCTCATGCAATAATAATGTAAAGGCATTCATGGCAGTACCGACGCTGAGTTCGCGTGTCGCGGTGTTCACGCTGACGTTTAATACCTCGGCGACTGCGATATCCAGAAAAGTTTTGGTTCCGTAACTGTCGGTATCATCAATATCGATCGCCTCGATAATGCCGAACGCAGTTTTTACGGTATTGGCATCCGGGACCTGCATGGACATGCGTACCGCGCCTTTGAAAGTATCCGGCAAATCGATGTCGGCGACTTCCTCGGCGGTCAAAGCCAGATCGGTTTCGAGTTGTTTGGCCGTCGCAGCGATGTCAGTCAGGCTGATTTGAACAAACCATTCATCAGAGCTATAACCCACAGACAGTGGTACGAACGTGTCATACTTCAAGCTGAGTATGCCGGCGTTTTCGGAATTGAGTACGATTACGAGTGACAGGTGTTCGCGAGCTTCCAGACAGTCCGCCTTATCTTCGGCTGTATCGGTGTCATCACAAACGCTTTCCTGAATTCGGTAGGTGACGGTGTTGCCATCTTTTACCCCTGCATCTAAAACGTCATCGAACAACTGATCAATAGCTGCTTCCAACTCATCGTCGGCGCTTGCGCGAGGAAACATTTTGAATTCGTTGTATCGGCCCGTGACCTTTCTCATTACACTGTTTTCAAGAAAGCGTTTCATCTGCGGTGAAGTCAGCGCCTTGTACGCAGGTTTGTTTTGAATGCTTCTCGATTTGAGCGCTAAAGAAATAGATCCGGAAGAAGAAGTCGCTCCTTCACTCATCCGGTAAATGCCGTCGTTCAGGCCTTTTTTAAGACTATTTTTGATAGCAAGTTTCACATCGGCGGTAGTCATGTCGATTGTTACCGCGCTCGCTGCGAATTTTGATTCATCCACTTTGGCTATATCGTCCGGGTTGCTTTGTCCCCCGGCATCTGGTAACGAGTCGTGAAAACATGCGGCAATGAAAGCGGCGAGGAAAAATATAGAAATGTACGTTGTGAGGTTTCTCATTTTATATCCTTATATGTATCATTTTGTTAGTACGTATATCTGCAGTTGTTTGTTAGGTTTGGTTGCAACTGCCGCAAAATAGTAACAGGTTCATTAGGGTTGTGAAAAGAGGCAGTGGGAGAAGATAAATCGCTCCCCCAACTTAATCGCCCAGCGCGCGTCCAGTGCAGACATCAGTCGGTCTGGCAGTTGCATTGCGCACCATGAAAATCACGTGTGGCGATAACCTGACGTTGTTGGCTAAGGGCGTTAGCGTGGGACTTACTTTTTTTTCAGGCGCGACTGCACCGACCGACGAGTTGATGAAGCGCCTGGAGAAGACCGCTGAAGAAGCGGCGAGAGAGCTGAAATATTGGCGGGTTGAAACACGTGCTTACCATACGCGACAATTACGTTATAATGATTTGAAATTTTTTGGAAAGTTAAACGATTCATGAATCCGAATTATCTAGAGTTTGAACAACCCATCGCCGAACTCGAGGCGAAGATCGAAGAGTTGAGATTTGTCGGCAATGACTCCGAGATCAATATTTCCGATGAGATTACCCGTCTCGAATCCAAGAGCAAGGCACTGACAGAGCAGATTTTTAAAAGCCTCAACGCCTTTCAGATTTCCAAGTTGTCACGACACCCACAGCGCCCGCAAACCCTGGATTACGTCAATAAAGTCTTTAGCGAATTCGAGGAATTGCATGGCGATCGTGCCTATTCAGATGACCCAGCTATCGTAGGGGGCATTGCGCGATTGAATGACAAACCAGTGGTGGTGATTGGTCATCAACGAGGTAAGGAGACCAAGGAAAAGATTTATCGCAACTTTGGTATGCCCCGTCCTGAAGGCTATCGCAAGGCCATGCGTCTGATGTTGATGGCCGAGCGCTTCAAGATGCCAGTGATTACCTTTATCGACACCATGGGTGCCTATCCCGGCGTCGGCGCGGAAGAACGTGGCCAGAGTGAGGCGATTGCGCGCAATCTGTTCGTGATGTCCAAGCTCAAGACACCGATTATCTGTACGGTTATTGGTGAGGGCGGTTCTGGTGGCGCATTGGCTATTGGTGTGGGTGATCGCCTGATGATGTTGGAATACGCAACGTATTCGGTTATATCGCCTGAAGGTTGCGCATCAATACTATGGAAGAGCGCCGACCGCGCCAATGATGCGGCCGAGGCCCTGGGTATTACCGCTGCGCGATTAAAAGAACTCGGCCTGGTCGACGTAATAGTCAAAGAGCCACTCGGCTCGGCTTATCGCGATGTGGATATTATGGCGGCGCGGATCAAGGTCGCTCTTACGGAACAACTCGGCGAGTTGACCAAGCTTACCACTGATCGTCTACTGGATCAGCGTTACAAGCGATTAATGAGCTTCGGTAATTTCAAGGAGTAATCCTGCACAGGTGAAGCCCAAGCAACAGTTATTACAGAGTTTGACGGCGCATGTTGAGAAACATGCGCCGTCTGCGTTTTGGGTGGCCTATAGTGGCGGTCTGGACTCCACCGTGTTGTTGTATCTGGCGCAACAAGTTGCAGATCATTTCCCCGGCGTGGCATTGAAGGCTGTGCATGTGCATCACGGACTATTAGCCGAAGCCGATAGCTGGGTCACTCATTGTCAGGTGTTTTGCGATCGGCTCGCGATTCCCCTGAGCGTATGTCATGTCGACGCACGGCCGGAGAAGGGGCAGAGTCCTGAAGCGGCTGCGCGCGATGCCCGATACACAGCGCTTCGGGGATTGATGGCATCGGGAGATACCGTCTTGCTAGCCCATCATCAAGAAGATCAAGCGGAGACAGTGTTGCTGCAACTGCTACGTGGAGCGGGACCACGAGGGTTGTCGGGGATGGCTGAGGAATCTGTTTTGGGCGAGGGTTTTAAATTGCGCCCTTTGCTTGGTTGTTCTCGCGCCCAGTTGTTAGCTATTGCCGAGCAATATGCGCTCAGCTGGATCGAAGATCCGAGTAATGTCAGCACCGATTTCGACCGCAATTTTTTGCGCCAGTCATTGATTCCGCAATTGCGCCAGCGTTGGCCGGGCTTGAGCAAATCGCTGTCGCGCAGCGCGGCATTGTGCGGCGAGGCGGATCAATTGATTGAATTGATGGCGATGCAGGATTTGAACACTGTGCTGGTGAGCAATACGGAAAATAAATCTGTTCCGCCATTCGAAACTACCGGTTTATATATTCCTGCCTTGCTCACCCTGCCGATAGAACGTCGACATAATGTGTTGCGTCGCTGGTGCCGGTTAAAGGATCTGCCACTTCCGGCATTAGTTCATCTGCAGGGTATCGACAATACCGTACTCGCTGCACGGGAGGATGCGCAGCCGCTGTTGCAATGGCCGGGCGCGGAGGCGCGACGTTACCAGCAGCGCCTGTTTCTTGCCAGGCCATTGAGTACTCCACAAACGTTGGACCAGTCCTGGGATCTCGCGCGGCCGTTGAATTTGGGCGATGGTCGTTACCTGGTAGCGCAGCCTGCTTCTGGTCGGGGACTGGCGCGGGAGTTTGTTTTGTCTGCTCCGCTGCGGGTGAGTTTCCGCGAAGGTGGGGAACAGATCCAGCCACAGGGTGATTCTCATACACGCACCTTGCACAAGTTATTTCAACGGGCCGGTGTGCCGCCCTGGGAGCGGGATCGAATTCCGCTTTTGTGGCAGGGTAAGCAACTATTGGCAGTAGTCGGATACTGGCTGGCTGCGGCTTGTGTAGCTGGTGACGGCGAACCCGGCGTGCAGTTTGTTGTGACTGAGTCCAATTCTGAGACGTAATAAACGCTAACCAGATCCATGATTTGTCTATCTTTCGATTGTTAATTTTGGTCAGTTTTGATAACTTCTAACACCGTCCTATAGCTGTAACCCCTCCATCACAAAGCCGGTTTTACATGACACGATATATTTTTGTAACTGGCGGTGTAGTGTCCTCTTTGGGCAAAGGCATCGCCTCAGCATCTTTGGCTGCGATTCTTGAAGCGCGTGGCCTCAAGGTCACGATGATCAAGCTGGATCCGTACATCAACGTTGATCCTGGCACTATGAGTCCGTTTCAGCACGGTGAGGTCTATGTGACCCACGATGGTGCCGAGACCGATCTCGATCTTGGCCACTATGAGCGTTTTGTGCGTGCCACCATGGGGCGTAAAAATAATTACACCACTGGTCGTATATACGAGCGCGTTATCCAGAAGGAGCGTCGCGGCGATTATCTCGGTGCGACGGTACAGGTGATTCCGCACATCACCGATGAGATCAAGCGCTGTGTGATCGATGGGTCGCAAGGGGCCGAGGTGTCGCTGGTGGAAATCGGCGGTACGGTGGGTGATATCGAGTCCCTGCCATTCCTGGAGGCGATTCGTCAGATTGGCGTGGAGCTCGGGCGTGATCGGGTGTTGTATATGCATCTGACCTTGTTGCCATATATCAGCACCGCCGGCGAGTTAAAGACCAAGCCTACCCAGCACTCGGTGAAAGAATTGCGCAGCATCGGTATTCAGCCGGATATCCTGGTGTGTCGCTCCGAGCAGGAGATTACCGAGGGCGAGCGTAAGAAGATTGCCTTGTTCACCAATGTCCGTGAGAAGGCGGTTATTGCCGCCTATGATGTAGACAATATCTATAAGGTGCCTCAGGCGCTGCACGACCAGGGCCTGGACCAAATCGTCATCGATAGTTTTCATATGGATGCGCCAGCTGCAGATCTGAGTGAATGGCAGCGCGTGATCGAGATCATGGAGCATCCCAAGGATGAGATCGTGGTCGCCATGGTCGGTAAATATATTGAATTGACCGATGCCTATAAGTCACTTTCCGAAGCGTTGATCCACGCGGGTATTCAAAACCAGATCAAGGTGCGTATCGCGTATATCGATTCGGAGCAGGTCGAGCGTAACGGCACGGCGTGTTTGCAGGATGCAGATGCGATTCTGGTGCCTGGTGGTTTTGGTGAGCGTGGTGTCGAGGGCAAGATTGATACGATTCACTACGCACGATTGAACAAGATTCCGTATTTGGGAATTTGTTTGGGTATGCAGATGGCTGTGGTGGAGTTTGCCCGTCATCAGGCGAATCTCGGTGAAGCCAATAGTACCGAGTTTGATCCGAAGTCGCCGCATCCAGTTATCGGTTTGATTACAGAGTGGACGACGGGTGAGGGTGATGTGCAACGTCGTTCGAGTGATTCTGATCTCGGCGGTACGATGCGCCTGGGGGCGCAGAAGTGTCGCTTGGTGGAAGGTAGCAAGGTGCGCGCGGCCTATGGTGATGAGGTGGTTGAGGAGCGTCATCGCCATCGTTATGAGTTTAACAACGGTTATCGCGAGCAGTTGGAAGGCGCGGGGATGCGTTTTTCTGGTTTTTCGATGGATGGTCGTCTGGTTGAGGTGGTGGAGATTCCTTCGCATCCGTGGTTTGTGGCGTGTCAGTTTCATCCGGAGTTTACGTCTACTCCGCGGGATGGACATCGATTGTTTACGGCGTTTGTTGCTGCCGGGCTTGAGCATCATCTTAAGGGTTGATGTTCGGTGTTGTGTAAAGTTTATGTTTGGCTTTTGGGTTGGTGGTCAGTCAATTCAGGGGGAAAGGCTTTACAAAACTCGCTGTGAATACTTCCCTGTACGCTCGACGGCCGGTCTGCCCGCCATGGACGGCGGAAATGTGAAAGGATTGCCGGGAGCAATCCTCACCATGGCGCCGACGGTTTTGTAAAGCCTTTCCCCATGAATTGACTTTCGCGTTGTTGTGCGCCAAACACAGGCTTTTATTTTATTGTGGGGCGGTCGGCGAGATTATTGCCTTGCATAGTGTCTTTATTCTTTTTATTTGCGTGGATGTTTTGCTTCCATCGCGTCTTTGATCTTTTTAGCTGGAGTTTTCAATAAATATGAACCTTTGTGGTTTCAATGTTGGTTTGGATCAACCCATATTTCTTATTGCGGGTCCGTGTGTAATTGAGAGTGAACAGTTGGCCATGGATACTGCCGGTCAGTTGAAAGAGATGTGCGCGGCGCTTGATATTCCCTTTATCTATAAGTCCTCTTTCGATAAGGCCAATCGTTCTTCAGTGAGCAGTTACCGTGGGCCAGGCATGGAAGAAGGTTTGCGCATACTCTCTGAGGTGAAAAAGCAGCTCGGTGTGTCGGTGTTGACCGATGTGCATGAGGATACGCCGCTGGATGAGGTGGCATCGGTTGTCGATGTGTTACAGACCCCCGCATTTTTGTGTCGGCAGACGAATTTTATTCAGAACGTGGCGCGTACCGGGAAGCCGGTGAATATCAAGAAGGGCCAGTTTATGGCGCCTTGGGATATGAAGAATGTGGTGGAGAAGGCGCGGGCGACGGGCAATGACCAATTGATGGTGTGCGAACGTGGTGTTTCCTTTGGCTATAACACCCTGATTTCGGATATGCGCGGCCTGGCGGTGATGCGGGAGACGGCGTGTCCGGTGGTGTTTGATGCGACCCATTCGGTACAACAACCGGGTGGTCAGGGGACGAAGTCTGGTGGTCAGCGGGAGTTTGTACCGGTGTTGGCGCGGGCGGCGGTGGCGGCTGGGGTGTCGGGGTTGTTTATGGAGACCCATCCGGAGCCGGAAAAAGCCTTGAGTGATGGGCCAAATGCCTGGCCTTTGGGCATGATGGCGGATTTATTGGCCGCTTTAAGAGAAATTGATCACGCAGTTAAGGCAAGGCCTTTCCCTGAGGCGCAATTTTTAAGATAATGCGCCCCGCAACAAACGATTGAAATCACAAAAACGGTCCGAAAGATGATTTGGCCCCTTTGTTGGGGTGTTAGTGGCGGGCCGATGTCTTTTTTACTGGAGTTATGATGTCTAAAATTTCTGATGTTAAAGCCCGCGAGATTATCGATTCACGTGGTAACCCCACTGTCGAAGCGGATGTGTATTTGGATAATGGTGTGATGGGCCGCGCAGCGGTGCCATCCGGTGCGTCCACCGGTGCCCGTGAGGCGGTGGAGCTACGCGATGATGATCCCAAGCGCTATGGCGGCAAGGGTGTCAAAAAGGCAGTGGCTAATGTCAACGGCGCGATCAAGGATGCGCTTGTTGGTCAGGATGCGAATCAGCAGCAGTTGATCGACCAAATCATGATTGATCTCGACGGTACGCCGAATAAAAGTCGTCTCGGTGCGAATGCCTTGTTGGCGGTTTCTCTGGCGGTGGCTCAGGCAGCGAGTGCCGATGCTAAGCGTCCTTTGTATCGCTATTTGGCAACCGATGATGAGTCGCTTTTGCCTGTGCCGATGATGAATATCATCAACGGTGGTGCCCACGCGGATAATAGTGTGGACGTGCAGGAATTCATGATTCTGCCTATTGGCGCGCCGAGTTTTTCTGAGGCACTGCGTTACGGTGCGGAAGTTTTCCATGCCTTGAAGAAGGTTTTGCATGCGCGCGGTTTGAATACCGCAGTTGGTGATGAGGGCGGTTTTGCGCCGGATTTATCTTCTAACGAAGAGGCTATCCAGGTGATTCTGGAGAGTATCGAGAAGGCTGGTTACAAGGCTGGTGAAGATATTTTGCTTGGTATCGACGTGGCCAGTTCTGAGTTCTATAAGAACGGTAAGTACGAGTTGTCCTCTGAAGGTCGTTCACTGACAAGCGCCGAGTTCGTGGATTATCTCGAAGGCTGGGTCAACAAGTATCCGATTATCACGATCGAAGACGGCCAGGCCGAGGACGATTGGGAAGGTTGGAAGCTGTTGAGCGAACGCTTGGGTAAACGCGTACAGTTGGTGGGTGACGATTTATTCGTGACCAATACGTCTATCTTGAAGGAAGGTATCGACAAGAAGATCGGTAATTCAATTCTGATTAAGGTTAACCAGATTGGTACCTTGTCTGAGACCTTGGCGGCGATTGAGATGGCGAAGAAGGCCAATTATACGGCGGTTATCTCTCACCGTTCCGGCGAAACCGAAGACACCACGATTGCCGATTTGGCGGTGGCGACTTCTGCTGGTCAGATCAAGACCGGTTCACTGTCGCGTTCTGACCGTCTGGCCAAGTACAACCAATTGTTACGCATCGAAGAGGAATTGGGTCGAAAGGCGAAGTACGCGGGACGTGCAGCGTTCTACAATTTGAAGTAGTCGTTGATCAGCAATAAAAACAACAAACAGGCTGCATTCTTGCAGCCTGTTTGGTTTTGGGGAATGCCGTTTTATACCGATAGGCAAGGGGACAATGAGACAGTCAGCACCAAGCCGTGTGTGGCCGCATGAAACGAGTGGCGATATACTGTCCGGCATGAAAATTCTGCTGGCGATACTCGTATTCCTGTTTCTGGCCCTCCAATATGCCTTGTGGTTTGGTGAGTCGAGTTTGCCCCAGTCCTGGACCTTGCGTGAGCAGGTTCAGGAACAAAAGACCGAAAACGCAAAACTGATACAGCGCAACAAAACACTGGAAGCGGAAGTGTTAGATCTCAAACGTGGTAAAGACGCCATTGAAGAACGTGCCCGATCGGAATTGGGCATGATTAAAAAAGGCGAGACGTTTTATCACATCATTGAAGAAGACAAGAAGGACGAATGAATCACATCTGGGCCGTTATTCCTGCCGCTGGCGTAGGCAAACGCATGCAGGCAGACAGACCTAAGCAATATTTGCAACTCCATCAAAAAACCGTGCTGCAACACACCATTGAACGAATGGCGGCGCATCCTTCTGTTACCGGCGTGGTGGTGGCGATTTCACCCGGCGATGGCTATTGGCCGGATTTAGCGATCAGTATTGAAAAACCTTTACATGTCGTCGATGGTGGCGACGAACGATGTCACTCCGTGTTGAATGGTTTGACGTTTTTGATGGAGCAAGATTTTGAAAACGCCTGGGCCCTGGTACACGATGCCGCCAGGCCGTGCGTGCGTCAGGAAGATGTGACGAAATTGATTAATCGCGTTGTTGATGCGCAGCAAGGCGGATTACTTGGCTTGCCAGTGTCGGATACGATTAAATTTTGTGACAACAGCGATGTCGTACAGAAGACGGTGAGTCGTGATGGTTTATGGCGAGCACTAACACCACAGATGTTTCGCGTGCGTGAGTTATACGATGCGATACGTCAGTCGCTGGAAGATTTGTATTTGGTGACCGA
The DNA here is from genome assembly GCA_029881255.1 of Gammaproteobacteria bacterium. Taxonomy (NCBI): domain Bacteria; kingdom Pseudomonadati; phylum Pseudomonadota; class Gammaproteobacteria; species Gammaproteobacteria bacterium. Next base: position 20,962 of record JAOUMY010000014.1, read on the forward strand.
TGAGGCCTCAGCAATTGAACATGTCGGTGGACGACCGCTTATGGTGGAAGGTCATCCAGACAATATCAAGATTACGCGTCCGCAGGATTTGATGCTGGCGGAAATGTTTCTTCAGCAACAGGAGAGTTAGTATATGCGCATAGGACATGGTTACGACGTCCATGCATTCGCTGAGAATCGCAAATTAATTTTGGGCGGTGTGGAGATTGCGCACGATCGTGGTCTTGCCGGGCACTCCGATGCCGATGTGTTATTACATGCGATTTGCGATGCGCTGCTTGGTGCAGCGGCCATGGGTGATATAGGGCAACACTTTCCGGATACGGCATCGGAATACGAAAACATCGACAGCCGTATACTGTTACGTCATGTGGTGAATTTGTTGCGAGAAAAGTCCTTCGTCGTGTCGAATCTTGATTGCACGATCATCGCCCAACGACCTAAGCTGGCGTCGTTTATACAACAGATGCGTGACAATATCTGCGAAGATTTAGGCGTGTCCAGGGATGCGGTGAACGTGAAAGCCACAACAACTGAAAAACTGGGTTTCACCGGAAGAGAAGAGGGAATCGCCGCCGAGGCTGTGGTCTTGTTACAGGAGAGTCGGGCATCTTCCGAGTAATTTAGCGATAGATATTAACCAATGGCATAGTTGAAAAACTGCGCAAACTACTTAGGCTTTCACCCAACTCATATCGCTGTAAATCTTTGGATGCCCTGAGTATACCAGGGCGACAATTCGGTAAAAGTAATCTGGATTAAGCCGTCTTTTTAACCTGAGATTCTATCGGTTCTTTCTTGTTAAACGTGGTCAGAAACGCGGAAATCAATGCGCGTTCTTCCGTGCCGAGGTTAGTAAATTCCAGGGCGATATTTACTGTTCTTGATTCTTTTTCCGGTGGACGTTCAATGCGGACGATCTCAGTTTTAATTCTGATGATCTTCTTGTTTATTTCAAATGAGAAATAGGGGTGATCGTATACGCGCCAATTGGCGACGGCCGTAGGTGAGCAGTTAATTAAACACCCACCCAGCGAAAAATTCTGCAAAGTGCTTTGCACTGTAATGCCATTAAGAGAAGCCGTAGCTTTTAACACGTCGAAAGGTGAGTGACGCGCCGCTGAGCGAGCTTCACTTTTTCCAACGGTGCGCTTGAGTGCTAGCAGAAGCGTGCGTGATGTGAATGGCTTTTTCACGAAGTTCTTGATACCTAAGCTAGCAGCCCTGGTCAGCAAGTCTGTAGTAGAGTGGCTGGACATCAACACGATGTGGGCTTTTTTGCATGAAGAGATGTTTTTCAAATCCTGGATCAATTCAAAACAATCTTTGTCCTGCAGGGTCGCGTCACAGAAGATCAAGTCGATGACTTTCTTGTTATTCGCAGCATTTATCGCTTCATTGGTCGTACCGGCTTGGATAGTTTCACCACACTGTTGGGCCTGGCGCAAGACAGACATCAGGGCCTTTCGCGCCCCCTGATTGTGGTCGATGATTAGGGCGACTTTTTGTGAATTTGTTGTCATTTTAAACCTGCGTATTGTTGAAAAGATTTGAAACAAAACTAGCACCTAGGTACTAGGTTGTTTAACGTCGAAAAAACTGGGCAATTTATCGTTTTTTATGTGACCTCAATCACAGTTTGATCGACATCAGCTTTTATCTCATTTTTTTGTGCGTTGTAAGCCACGGATTTGACAATAAAACCATAGGACCAGTTGGTAAGTTCAGTGCCTAAGGTATGGTCTCACAAGATTTCGTTTTAGGCCGATGTAGGTAATGTTATTAAACTAGCAAGAACTCGGGTGATATGGATTCCCAACAGAAAAAGATCAATGCGCTCGTTGTGGATGATAGTAGTGAGTTTCGCAATCTGCTCAAAAGTCATTTACGCCAGCTCGGCGCCAATGTCGTCGGGGAAACGGATTCCGCGATTAATCTGCATCAAGTAATTGGCGATAAGGTCGTTGATCTCGTTTTTCTCGATATCAATATGCCCGGTCCTTCGGGTCTTGATGCATTGCCCGAATTGAAAAAGCAATATCCAGCAATTGGCGTTGTTATCATCTCGGGTGAGAACTCAGCCGAAACCGTCTCTGCCGCGCTTAAGGCTGGAGCAGACGACTATATCCTTAAGCCGTTTTCGAGTAAAAAGGTTCAAGAGGTAATAAACGATTTTGTAAAGACCAAACAAAACAAGCCACCATCTAAGGTGAACTGCTATGTGGTCGACGACGAACCGCTAGCGCTAGAGATGCTGGAAGTCCGTTTAACAAAAATGGGTGGTTCAGTAAGAAAGTTTTCTTCCATTCCGCAATTTTTTATCGCTATGGAAGATACCTTGCCGGATATTGTTTATCTCGATATTCAAATGCCGCAGGCAAATGGTTTTGACGTTTTGCAGAAAATAAAACGTCAGTGGCCACATCAATACGTCATTATGGTTAGCGCTGAAAGCAGCATCGAGAATGTGAAAAAATCAATTGAGCTGCACTCAGATGGTTTTCTGGTAAAACCGGTGAGTATAAGAAAACTGGAAGAGAGTCTGGTGAACTACCGCAAGCTGCGCGGAAAATAATCAAGCCGCTTTTTGTCTTTGATAGCGTTTGTGTCTTTGCTTTTCCCTACGCGCGCTATTCCATGCCAGCCATAGTTTACGTAGTGGCGTCAGTTTGACGCGATGTTCCAGCACGCGAAAACCATCGTGTTCGATTTCATTGAGCAAGGCCAGATAGATTTCACCCATGATCAATCCACTACGCTGGTTATAGCGATCCACTTCGGGTAATAGACGAAAGGCGTTTTCATAGTGTTCTCTGGCGCGTTCCGCTTCGAAGCGTAAAAGATCAACAATCTTCTGTGAATGTTGTCCTTTTACCAATTCATCCATATCAACCCCAAACTGCGTCAGATCTTCTTGTGGCAAATATACTCTTCCACGTATGGCATCTTCACGTACGTCGCGAATGATATTGGTCAGTTGTAAGGCCATGCCTAGTTCATAGGCGTATTTGCGGGTGTTTCTGTCTTCATAGCCGAAGATCTCGATGGACAGCAGCCCAACGGCACTGGCGACGCGATAACAATACAAGGACAATTCCTTGATCGTCGGATAGACATCGTATTCCAGGTCCATCTCCATGCCATCAAGAATTTCGAGGAAATATTCTTTATTGAGGCTAAAACGGTCCAGGTGTGGCGCCAGGGCTTTTGTTACAGGGTGAGTAGGATTACCGGAATACAGTTTTTCCACTTCATCGCGCCACCAACTGAGTTTGGTTTTGGCGATGTCGATATTAGAACATTCATCGACGACGTCATCGACTTCACGGCAATAGGCATAAAGCGCGATGATCGCGTCCCGCCGTGGTTGTGGCAGGAAACGAAAACTGTAGTAAAAACTGGAGCCGCTCTGCGCAGCTTTGTTTTGACAGTATTCTTCGGGAGTCACGGTTCGTGGGCCTTTTCGCTCAAGCAGGCAGTGTACTGAGGGGCCGGGTTAGTGTAAAGAGGCGCCTCATACTCAGGTTTCGGTGGTTGTCTCTATTTCCAGTGCTCTGGCAGCTTTTTCCACCGGCTCCAGATCTGGAATTTCCTTCTTACCTTGTACCCCTAACTCGCTGAATTTGCGTGCCCCGGGCATTACGCGGGTGTTGAATGATCCTATCGCCTGGTTATAGTGACCGACTCCTTGTTCCAGGGACCGTCCCAGTTTTCCGAGGTGTTCGGCGAAGGTGGCCATGCGTGTATATAACTCGTCGCCGAGGGCGCGGATCTCTTCGGCGTTTTCTGCCAGACTTTCCTGGCGCCAGCCGTAGGCGATGGCGCGTAGTAAGGCGACCAGACTTGTTGGTGTGGAGAGTATGACCTTGTTTTTCATGGCGTCTTCAAGTAGCTGGCGATCAATATCCAGAGCGGCGCTGAGGAATTGGTCACCGGGGATGAATAGCACCACGAAGTCGGGGGCGTTTTTGAACTGTTGCCAGTAGGCCTTGCTCGCAAGTTCTTTTACACGATCACGAACGTGGCGCGCGTGGCGCGTGAGTTGTTGTTGTCGAGTTTCATCGTTATCGGCTTCGACGGCGGCGATGTAGGCATCAAGCGGGGTTTTGATATCGACGACGATGTCGCGCCCACCGGGCAGGCGTATCACCATGTCCGGGCGCAGGCGTCCATCCTCGGTGTTGATGGTGGTTTGTTCGTCGAAGTCACAATGTTCAACCATTCCTGCCAGTTCGGCCAGGCGTTTGAGTGTCATCTCTCCCCATTGGCCACGTACTTCGGGGCGTTTGAGCGCGGCAACGAGGTTGCGGGTTTCGCTTTGTAGTTTGTTCTGTGTTTCGGCGAGGCTTTCGAGGTGTTTGTTTAGCGCACCATAGGCTTCTTTGCGCTCGTTTTCGATTTGGCGTACTTGCTTTTCGGTTTTCTCTAGTGCTTCTTTGATCGGCTTGACCAGATTTTCGATGGCCTTTTCTTTCATCTCGAGTGAGCCTTTGGCCTCGACCTGGAATTGTTTAAGTTTTTCCTGTGCGAGTTGTAAAAAGGCTTCGTTGTTTTTGTTCAGTGCATCACGGGAGAGCGAGGTGAATGTCTCGGCAAAGTGTTTTTTGCTTTCGTCCAGCGCTTGTTGTTTTTGTTCGTAGAGGCGGTGTTCCTGGTCTACCTGGGTTTGTAATGCGAGATTTTTATCTTGTAACTCACGTAACTGTTTTTGAGCACGGAGTGTGGCGATTAGATAGCCTAAGGCTAGGGCTATCGCGAAGATTAAGAGGCTGATGACGATGTTACTAGTTGTCATACTAGATTCCTGGTTGTTTATGTAATTGTGGCTTCGATTCGCAGTCGTGGAGGCGGTGTTCCTCACGAAACTCGCTGTGAATACATCCCTGTACGCTCGACGGCCGCGTCCATGCGGCCGACGGTTTCGTGAGGAACACCGCCTCCACGACTGCTAGCATTGTAGTTGAATTCAGAGATTGTAGTGGCATTGGTAAAAAACGCTAATTTAGTTCAAAAGCTTGTAATCGATTCGTTACTCACCGTAGTAAACAATTTGTTAGGAGCACAGTTTCAATTCGGATGACCACTGAGCTATAGGGCTTACAAGGGGGAGAACGTTTACAAAACCGTCGACGGCAAGGTGTGGATTGCTCCCGGCAATCCATTCACATGCCCGCCGTCCATGGCGGGCAGACCCGCCGTCGAGCGTACAGGGAAGTATTCACAGCGAGTTTTGTAAACGTTCTCCCCCTTGTAAGCCCGCACCATCTCTCAGCAAGCACACTAGTCAGAACAACAAAACCTTACCACTTCTCAACAAACGCCCAAATTTCACTCGCATGATCGATCATCGCATCGGCGCCCCATTGATCGGGATTATCGTCTTCAAGCAAATAACCAAACAAGGCCGCAATCGTTTTCATGCCCGCAACGCGTCCCGCTTCAATATCACGTTCGGCATCGCCGACATAAATGCATTGTTCTGGGCGCACATTAATTTTTTCGCATGCGTAGTACATCGGTTCCGGGTGCGGTTTGGCCTTGCTCGCGGTATCGCCACTGACGATGCATCCCGCGCGGTCAAACAATTTTAGAGCTTGCATCAACGGATCAGTTAACCAGGATGGTTTGTTAGTAACGATTCCCCAGGCGATGCCAGAATCTTCCAGCTGATCGATCAAGGTTTCGATGCCGGGAAACAAGGATGTCTTGACTGCGATATTTTCCAAATAAATATCGAGAAACTGCTGACGAATCTCTTCGTATAAACCATCTTCCGGATCGAGATTGAAGGCGAGTTTGATCATTGCCTTACCACCATGGGACACCACGGGGCGTATCGCATCAAAGGGTAGCGCAGGTTTACCTCGCGCAGTTAGGGTTGCATTCAATGCATCCGCAAGATCCGGTGCGGTATCGGCGAATGTGCCATCGAGGTCGAACAAAACGGCGCGGGTATTGGCCACAATTAGTCCTCGCGGATACTGTGGCAGAGATAATTGACGTCGATGTTTTTACTCAGACTGTAATGTTTGGTCAAAGGATTGTATTCCATGCCGCGCAGACTCTTCAGCAACAAACCGGCGTCACGCATCCAGTGATTCAGTTCCGAGGGTTTAATAAACTTGCGGTAATCGTGTGTGCCCTTGGGTAACATCTTCAACACATATTCCGCGCCGATGATGGAATACAGATACGATTTCGGGTTGCGATTCAGTGTCGAGAAAAATACATCCCCGCCGGGCTTAACCAGTTTTGCACATGCATCAATAATTGAGCCTGGATCGGGCACATGTTCCAGCATTTCCATGCACGTGACCACATCGTATTGACCTGCACGTTCCTCGGCCAATTGCTCGACAGGGATTTGGATATATTCGATTTCGAGATTGCTCTCGTATAAATGCAACTTGGCGACTTCGATCGGACCTACGCCCATATCGATGCCGGTCACTTGTGCTCCGGCCTTGGCCATGGATTCACTCAGGATGCCGCCGCCGCAACCAACGTCGAGGACTTTCATGCCCTTGATGTTGGCGTTTTTTGTGATGTAACCCAATCTTAGTGGGTTGATCTCGTGCAGCGGCTTGAATTCGCTTTCCGGGTCCCACCAGCGATAGGCGATGGTGTCAAATTTAGCGATTTCCTGTGGGTCGATATTGGCTTGCGTAGTTTCAGTCATCATGGATATCCGTGCTGTAAATCTTCTCTGCCCAGCTTTGAGCGCGACGGCGTATGGCGTCTTCGTCCATATGCAACAATGTGCGGTCTTTCAGGACCTGGTGGCCATTTATCCACACATCGCTGACGTTGTGGCGTGTGGCAGAGTATACCAGTTGCGAGATCGGGTGATATACCGGCTGGGTGCCGATATCGCTGAGATCGACGGCGACCACATCCGCGGCCTTACCCACCTTGAGAGACCCGGTGATGTCGTCTATACCGAGGGCCCGTGCGCCATTAATCGTGGCCAATTGCAGCGCCTGTTCCGCGGACAGGGCGGAGGCGTCCATACTTCCGACCTTTGCCAGTAGGGCGGCACTGCGCATCTCGCCGATCATGTCGAGGTCATTATTGCTGGACGAACCGTCGGTACCTAAGGCCACATTTACACCCGCTTTGAGTAGGGCTGGCACCGGACAAATGCCGCTGGCGAGTTTCATATTCGATTCCGGGCAGTGTATGACGTGAACACCATCCGCCGCACAACGGGCGATTTCGTCTTCAGTGAGCTGGGTCATGTGTACGGCTAATAAGCGTGGGCTACACAGGTTCAACTCTGCCAAACGTTCCAGCGGGCGTTTGCCCAGATTTTTCTCGCTTTCCATGACTTCAAATGCGGTTTCATGCACGTGTATATGGATAGGCATGTCCAGTTCTTCCGCCAGGGTGGCGATGCGTTTCAGCGGTTCATCGGACACGGTATACGGTGCATGGGGTGCGAATGCGGTGCGTATAAATTCGCTGTGGCGGTATTTGTCGTGGACGTCTAGTGCCTTGGACAGATACTCATCGGCATTGGCGGCCCATACCGTGGGAAAGTCGATAACGATTAAACCAACCGTCGCACGAAACCCGGCTTGCTCTGCGGCGCGGGCGGCGGCATCGGGGAAGAAGTACATTTCGTTGAAACAGGTGACACCGCTTTTGATGGATTCGGCGATGGCCAGTTGGGTGCCCTCGAAGACAAACTCCTCGCTGACCCACTTGGCCTCGGCCGGCCAGATGTGATTCTGCAACCATTCCATCAGCGGCAAGTCATCGGCGATACCGCGCATCAGTGACATACTCGCATGGGTGTGGGTGTTGATCAGTCCGGGTATGAGGATATGATCATCGAGTTTTTGCAGGTGTTTTGCGCTGTATTGTTCGTTGGCCTGGGAGGAAGGCAAAATGGCGACGATTTTTCCCTCGTCGATGACCAGGGCATGATTTTCCAGCACGGTGTGGGCAGGCTCGACGGGGATGACCCAGCGGGCGTGGAGTATGGTTTCAACTTTTTGCATAGGCGGTTTTGCTCCGGATTCCATAAGCTGGCCAAGTATAACGTAAGCATAGGCGTATGCCGGATTTTTCCGTATCATAGCCACCAATTCAAGCGAGGGGATGCATATGGCGGGTGAGCAGCAGTACGATACGATACGGGCCGTGGTTTGGGAGGACAACAAGCTCAAATTACTCGATCAGCGCCTCTTGCCTCACGAATACGTTTACAACACCTATACCAATGCCAAAGACACCGCTGACGCGATCCGCGATATGGTGGTACGTGGTGCGCCCGCAATCGGCGTAACGGCTGCCTATGCGGTGGTGTTGGCAGCAACTCATCGATTTGAAGTCTCGCCGCAGACCTGGCGTAAGGATATCGAAGAGGATTTGAGTGTGCTTGCTGCCTCACGTCCGACAGCGGTAAATCTGTTCTGGGCTATCGATGCCATGCGCACAGTCATTGCCGGCAATCCAGACAAGCCTATTGTGACTTTACTCGAAGCCGCCCGTCGTATTCACAATGAAGATATCACCGCCAATCGTAAGATGGGTGAGATGGGCTCGGCCAAGATGTTAGATGCGACTGGCGTGTTAACCCATTGCAATACGGGCTCTCTCGCAACCGGTGGTTACGGCACCGCACTCGGTGTGATTCGCAGTGCCTGGCGTCGTGGTCATTTGAAACACGTTTTTGCCGATGAGACTCGTCCTTGGTTGCAGGGTGCGCGGCTAACGGCGTGGGAGTTGGTGCAGGATGATATTCCGGTCACGTTGATTTCCGAAGGTGCGGCGGCACACTTGATGAAGCAGGGTAAGGTACAGTGGGTGGTGGTTGGTTCGGATCGCATTGCGGCGAATGGTGATGTGGCGAACAAAATCGGTACCTATAGTCTTGCGGTGAATGCGCGTCATCATGGTGTGAAGTTTATGGTGGTGGCACCGTCGACAACGGTGGATATGGATATTGCCAGTGGCGATGATATCCCCATCGAGGAGCGTTCTGAGATGGAGGTTCTGTGTCTGAATGGTCAGCGTATTGCGCCGGATGGGGCTACTGCATGGAATCCTGCTTTTGATGTGACACCTGCGGAGTTAATCGATGTCATCGTGACGGAGAAGGGGCTCGTTGAGAATCCGACGCCGGAGAAAATGGCGAAGATGATGTCTGTTGGGGATTAGTTTCGGTTTTTTTCTATTTTGCTGAACTTGATCGTTGAGCTAATGTTTTTTAACTTGCGTTTTGATATCTGTGACGACGTTGGTTATCTAGGAGAATTCGCATCCACTTGCCGATAACATTGTTCGTTCGTTTTTTTACGTCAATACTTCATGGTTTTTTTGCATGGCACGAACTTCAGCCGTACCGCTTTTTGCAGAATAGATTTCTGAACTGGGTTTCGCTCTAAAGTATAAGACGTTCCGCTAAAGTAAGCCTCTATTCGCTTTGAGTAAGAAGCGCTCGATTTTCTTTCCTTAAATTTCAATAGTTCACCGCTTACCACATTCTTTAAATGGTTTTGCATTGCAAACGAACTTGTTTCCCCAGTTGTAAACAAAAGAAAAAGAATTCCCGCTAAATCTAATAACTGATGGTTTTAGTTCGTTATAGTCTAAACCGGACGACGCTAAAATTTACTCCCGCGATATAAGGATACCGAATGGCAGAAAAGACAGTAAAACTGGGGTTGATGCCACCATTGAGTGGGTTAGTGGGTATCTATGGTAGTGATATTAGCCATGCCGGCCAGGTGGCATGTCAGGAGATCAACGAAAACGGGGGTGTGCTTGGCCTTCCGCTTGAACTCATTATCGAAGATGACGGGAGTTTGCCTGATAGTGCTGTGCTTGCCGCTGAGAAGTTGGTGGTTGAACACAAATGCGTTGCCATCATCGGCAATCTGCTTTCGAATTCAAGAATCTCCGTTGCTTACCGCGTTGCCGAGCCACACAAAATTCCCTATCTGAATTTTTCCTTCTATGAAGGCAGTATCTTGAGCCGCTATTTCTTCCACTATGCCGCATTACCCAATCAACAAATCGATCACATGATCCCCTACATGAAAAATACATATGGTCCTCGTATGTTTTTCGCGGGAAATAATTATGAATGGCCGCGGGGCTCGATACATGCGGCGAAAAAAATACTGGCCATAGCTGGCGGGACGGTGGTTGGAGAGGAGTATTGCCCGATTGGGGTCAGCAAGGACACCATAGAACGCTTGCTAGACGATGTGGAGAAAGAGGCGCCAGACGTGTTTGTGCCCTACTTTGCCGGAGCAGATCAAGTTTTGCTGCTTACGCGGTTTACGGAGCGTGGCTTAAAAGAAAAGATGGCAGTGGTTATGGGTCACTATGACGAAATGATGGCCAGCCAACTGGCACCGGAGGTGCGCGAGGGGTTTTATTCCAGCAATACCTATTTCATGACTATCGATACGCCAGAAAATAAGAATTACTTAACGCGACTGAGCAAACTTTCAGACATTGATGGTATATGGCCATATGGCAACGGCATACTGACAAATTTCGGCGAAGGGACTTATGCCTGTGTGAAGGCATTCGCAAAGGCCGCAAATGAGGCGGGATCGCTCGAATCTGAGGCGCTTGTCGAAGCCTTGCGCCGGGGCGTTGTAGAATCGCCTCAGGGGCTTATACACATGAATTCGGAGCATCACCATGCGAAGGTGAATACTTATCTTTCACGTTGTGATCGAGATGGTGTGTTCCAGATTATTGAGAAATTCGGTGCTATCGATCCGGTACTTCCTGAACGCTATAACCATCAGCGTATCACCCAGGACATTACACTAGAGGAGGAAATCCGATTACAAGCTCGGATGTTAGGGCAGTTGTCTGAAGCAGTCTTACTATTTGATGCACAAGACCGTTGCGTGATACATGCAAATGCGGGTGCGGAACGCATGTTTGGATACAAAAAGGGTGGAATGCTAGGTCTGCATTTGGCAAAGTTTAACGACCCGTTTGGTGATGATAGTTATTCGATATACGGTGAAATCATTCACGCACTGGAACGCAAGGGAGAATGGCATGGCGATATTAGAAATGCCCGTAGTGATGGCAATTTGTTTTGGTGTGCCTCGAGTGTGAGTGCGTTCACTCATCCGGTATATGGAGAAGTGTGGATGGCCGTTCATCGAGATATTGACGATAAAAAGACGGCAGAGGCCGATCTTCGCGAGGCGTCGATGCTTAATGAAAAAATCATTGGAGAGTCACCCATTGGTATCGCAATTTATGATGAAAGCGGTCAGTGCGTCGCGGCGAATGATGCAATAGCCCGTATGGTTGGCGCTAGTCACGAGGATGTACTGGCGCAAAACTATAATACGGTGCAGTCGTGGAAAGAAAGTGGTTTGCTCAGTTTGGTAAAGAGGGCACTGGCAAATAACCAGCGCGAACACATGGAGGCAAACGTAACGACTACTTTTGGAAATTCAGTATTTTTCGATTTTCGTATTGTTCCTTTTGATATGCAAGAAAAACTATTCTTGCTGCTTATGGCGGATGATGTAACAGAAAGAAAGGAAACGGAAAATGCCCTGATTCGAAGCGAAGCAATGCTTGAGAAGGCTCAACAGATCGCACAACTCGGACACTGGCGTTATGACCCAGAGCTGAACGAAGTCAGTGGTTCAGAGACTTTGTATGAATTGTTTGGTATTGACCGAAATGTTTCGGTACTCGACCATTTCTTTGATTCGGTACACCCGGATGATCGAGGGAAAGTCGCGGTACTTTTGCCAACAGCGTTGGAAACGGGTAAGGGTTGGGATATTGAATATCGCATCTATGGAAAAGAACAGCAAATAAAGTGGGTACACACTGTAGGTGACGTTGTTACGGACATGCAGGGAAACGTAAAAGAAGTTATCGGAACGGTCCAAGATATCAATATCCGTAAACTGGCACAGGCAGAACTAGCCAAACACCGTGATCATTTGGAAGAAATGGTGAAGGAAAGGACTAGGGCGTTACATGAAGCTCAGGATGAATTAGTACGTAGCGAAAGGCTCGCTACGCTGGGACAGTTAACAGCGACAGTTTCTCATGAACTGCGAAACCCATTAGGCGCAATCAGGCCAGCATTGTATTATTTAAAAAAGCGATTTTTTGATGTCGATGATGAACGTGCGACCGTAGCACTGCAACGTATCGATAGAAATGTAGCGCGATGTGACCACATCATTGATGAGTTGCTCGATTTTACTCGTATCACTGATCTCGACCGGCAATCAACAAACATTGATGCGTGGCTAAAGGAGATAGTAAATGAAATGGTCATCCCCGCAAAGATCTCTGTGTCTGTCGAACCTTGCTTGCAAGGCTTGGAAGTGAGTGTTGATAGTAATCGATTGCGCCGTGCTGTTATCAACGTGGTAGAAAATGCCTGTCATGCTCTACTTGACGAAACAAAGGAAGCAGGTCATATGGAAAACCGACAATTAAGAATTAGTACCAATAATTTAGAAGAGAAGGTTTCGATTTCTATCGCTGACAATGGCTGTGGTATACCGGAGAGTATTTTGGAGAAGGTTTTCGAGCCACTGTTTTCAACAAAGGGTTTTGGTGTTGGGCTTGGGATGTCAGCAGTGAAGCAGATTATGGAACAGCACGGTGGCGGCATATCTATTCAGAGTAAAGAAGGCGAGGGAACAACGGTTGAACTTTGGTTGCCAAAGTCAGAGAGCGTCGCGTATTCCAACCGTAGTGTTGCCTAGGGAGATTATAGGTTAGGCTTTATCCTTGAACAAAGTCCCAAGCATGTCATCCTCAGCCTGAATCATCTTCATCATAGCCTTGGCATGCTGCTCAGTAGAGATCAGATTGACTGCCTGTTCTTCAAGATTGACGTTAGAGCCCTCAAGAGCCCCTGATTGAATAGAGCCCGTGGTCGAGCTGTTATAGATAGGATCGCCAGAACTCGCTGACGCCGAGAATAAACCATCGCCCTCCTGGCTCAAGCCCTGAGGGTTAGAGAAACCCGCAACTGCTAAACGTCCAACCGTCACTGTTGAACCGTCTGCATACTCTGCGACGACATTACCTTCACCGTCGACGCTCAGGTTGGAAAGCTCAGCAACCTGGTTACCATCCTGGCTGATACCATTTACCGCAAAAGGAGAACCGGTCTGGGTGACATCATCGGCATTCACGTTCAAATTCATTGTGGCCGCGCCATTACTTGGCGTATAGCCCGGCAAGGAAACGCCACCGCTCGGTGAAGTCAGATTGCCTGAGGTATCAAACGTCAGTGTCTGCGCACCGCCGACAGGATTGCCGTCGACCTGGGTAAACATCTCCACCTGATTAGGTGTCGCAGTCTTACGGAAGAAAAAGTCTACCTGATGCTGGCTACCAAGACTGTCATACGCGGTTGTCGATGTCTGGTTGTTAAACGTCGCAGGATCCGTTGAATCGAAAGCACCGCTTGGCACTGACCCTGTCGCATCGATATTCAGATTGAGATTGATATTGCCTGTCGCTTGAGGCTGATGTGCGCCGGTGTTCACGTTCAGCGCCACCGGCGTGCCCGCACTTTGTGGCGTAAAGCCCATCAAGCGTTGGCCCTGGCTGTTAGTCAGATAGCCCTCGCGGTCAGCGGAAAAGGCACCAGCACGGGTAAAACTTTGTTTGCCATCGCGGCTGACCTGAAAATAACCATTTCCGCTAATAGCGAGATCTGTACCTATCGAGGTGTTTTGTATCACGCCGTTAGACGTGGAATTACGAATTCCGGATACTTTGACGCCCTGGCTATTCGGAACGGTCGTGTACTCCGCCCGAGCCTGCTTAAAGCCTGTCGTTTGACTGTTGGCGATATTGTTGGCCGTGGTACTCAAGCGCTTGTAGGCCGCATTGAGTCCGGTACTGGCTATCCGGGAAATCATGTTCACTAACCTCGGAATATAACTTCTCTATGTCGTATATCGGCCTATCTTCAGGATTTAAGAGGCTTTTGACGCGATTTTTTACTCGAAATGTGAACCGTACACGGTCTTAAGAAGGTAGCAAAATCAGGCGCTTCCGGAGGTAATTCTCGGTGAAAAGAAATTCCATAAAATCTGAGGGGAAGGAATCCGTGAGATGGCCATGAATTGACCAGATAAGGCTTGGAAAAGTAACCAAAAAAATGCAGTCGCGATGCGCTTTTGTGCTACAATCCCGTGGCTTTTGAATCGATCCCCGTCCAGGGGATTTTTATTCACGCTAATCACGGAAATGTTATTGATTTTATAGATGGATACATTCGCCAGAGAAGTTCTCCCCATCAGTATCGAAGACGAAATGCGCCAGTCCTATATGGACTACGCAATGAGCGTAATTGTAGGTCGTGCGCTCCCAGACGTCAGAGATGGTCTCAAACCTGTGCACCGACGTGTCCTGTTCGCGATGAGCGAGTTGGGGAACGACTGGAACAAACCCTATAAAAAATCTGCCCGTGTGGTCGGTGACGTTATCGGTAAATATCACCCCCACGGTGATTCCGCGGTATACGACGCGATTGTGCGTATGGCACAGCCATTTTCGATGCGCTATGTGCTGGTTGATGGTCAGGGGAACTTCGGTTCCGTCGACGGTGACTCACCCGCAGCCATGCGTTATACCGAGGTGCGTAAGGCCAAGATTGCCCATGAGTTGCTGGCTGATCTGGAAAAGGAAACCGTCGATTTTGTGCCTAACTACGACGAATCCGAGCGTGAACCGACGGTCTTGCCCTCGAAAGTCCCGAATTTATTGATTAACGGATCATCGGGTATCGCGGTAGGTATCGCGACCAATATACCTCCACACAATCTGCGAGAAGTGATCAACGCAATACACGCGTTGATTGAAAATCCTCAAATCGACTTGCAGGCAATTTTCAAACTTATTCCTGGGCCTGATTTTCCGACGGCTGGCATCATCAATGGTGCGCGCGGAATTTATGAGGCCTATACCACGGGCAAAGGGCGCATTTATGTACGTGCGCGCACCCATATCGAAACCGATGAAAACAACGGCAAGCAAACCATTGTCGTGACCGAGTTGCCTTATCAGGTTAACAAAGCACGCTTGTTGGAAAAGATAGCCGAGCTGGTTAAAGAAAAGAAAATTGAAGGTATTACCGAGCTGCGTGACGAGTCGGATAAAGACGGCATGCGCATGATTATCGAGCTGCGTCGTGGCGAGAACTCGGATGTGATGTTGAACAACCTCTATCAACACACCCAGATGCAGAATGTCTTCGGCATCAATATGGTCGCGCTAGTAGATGGTCAGCCGAAATTATTGAACATCAAGGCCATGCTCGAGGCGTTTATTCGCCATCGTCGTGAAGTGGTTACGCGGCGTACAATTTTTGATCTGCGTAAGGCGCGGGATCGGGCGCATATCCTCGAAGGTTTGGCTGTTGCGCTATCGAATATTGATCCGATTATTGCGCGGATAAAGGCCTCGCCAACTCCTGCCGAGGCCAAGATTGCCTTGATGGAGAACCCCTGGGAGCCAGGCGCAGTGACGGAAATGTTGGGGCGTGCTGGAGCACAATTGTCGCGTCCTGAAGAGTTGGGTGAACAGTTTGGATTGACCGATGCCGGTTATCGACTTTCCGATGCGCAGGCGCAAGCCATACTCGATATGCGTCTAAATCGCCTGACCGGTCTGGAAAAAGACAAGATCCTCAGCGAGTACAAAGAACTACTGCAACGTATCGAAGATTTGCTGGAAATTTTGAGCAATCCTGAGCGCCTGATGCAGGTCATCCGTGAAGAACTCGAATATATTCGTGAGCAATACGGTGACGAACGTCGTACCGAGATTATCTCTTCGCAGCAGGATTTACAGATCGAAGATCTCATCGAAGACGAGGCCATGGTGGTGACACTGTCGCATGCCGGTTATGTCAAAGCGCAACCTTTGAGTATTTACTCGGCGCAACGCCGTGGTGGCCGTGGCAAAGCGGCGGCAGCGACGAAAGATGAAGATTTCATCGATAAATTATTCATCGCCAATGCCCACGACACATTGCTATGTTTCTCCAGTCGAGGTCGTTTGTATTGGAAGAAAGTTTACGAATTACCCGTATCCAGTCGTACCTCCAGAGGACGTCCGATAGTGAATCTTTTGCCTTTGGAAGAGGGCGAACGTATCAACGCTGTGTTGCCGATACGCGAATATGGTGAAGGGGATTTTATTTTCATGGCGACCTCAAACGGTACCGTGAAAAAGACCCCATTACTCGAATTTTCTCGTCCTCGTGCGTCCGGCATCATCGCAATCGAATTGCATGAAGACAGCGTACTCGTCGGTGTGGATATTACCGACGGTGAAAGCGACGTTATGCTGATATCAAACGCGGGTAAGGCAATCCGGTTTAACGAGTCAACAGTGCGTCCAATGGGTAGAACGGCGGCCGGTGTTCGCGGCATGAAACTTGGTGAAGGTCAGCGCGTTATTTCCCTGATAATTGCCAGCGAAGGCATGGTGTTGACGGCGACCGAACACGGGTACGGTAAGCGTACGCCAATCAGTGATTTTCCGACGCATGGACGCGGTGGACAAGGCGTTATTGCAATACAAACCAGTGAGCGAAATGGTGAAGTCGTTAGCGCTGTTTTGGTTAATGAAGACGATGAAATTATGTTGATTTCTGATGGCGGAACATTGGTGCGTACTCGTATCGCCGAAATTTCGGCTATGGGTCGTAATGCACAAGGTGTACGCCTGATAAACCTCTCTGGTGAGGAATTGCTAGTTGGCGTCGACAGCATTTGTGAACTGGATGAAGAAGACGCGGAAGAATAGTAGGGAAAAGAATTCAATTTTTGGAGTAAGAGAAGTGAGCAGAGTATTCAATTTCAGCGCGGGTCCGGCAATACTGCCAGAAGAAGTTTTGCAGCAGGCAAGGGAAGAGTTAGGCGATTGGCAGGGCAGTGGCATGTCTGTTATGGAGATGAGCCACCGCGGTAAAGAATTTATGGCGATTGCTGCTCAAGCGGAAGCTGATCTGCGTGAATTGATGGCTATACCGTCAAACTACAAAGTCTTGTTTCTGCAAGGTGGCGCTAGCACCCAGTTTTCCATGGTGCCGATCAATTTGCTCAATGGCAAAAAATCTGCTGATTATGTACTCACGGGCAGTTGGGGAAAGAAAGCCATTTCTGAAGCCAAGCGTTACTGCGAAGTCAACACAGTCGCCAGCAGTCTGGAACAGAAATTTTCAACGGTTCCTGATTTCAACAGCTGGAAACTGAACAAAGATGCGGCATATCTGCACTACACGCCAAATGAAACCATCGAAGGCGTTGAGTTCGACTTCGTTCCACAGACAGGCGATGTACCCTTAGTCGTGGACATGTCATCCAATATATTGTCTCGCCCTATCGATGTCTCAAAATTTGGCGTTATCTACGCCGGTGCACAAAAGAATATCGGACCAGCAGGATTGACCATAGCCATCGTTCGCGACGATTTGATAGGCAATGCCATGCCGAACATGCCGGTTATGATGGATTACAAAATTCACGCGGAAAATGAATCCATGTATAACACTCCGCCAACTTATAGCTGGTATATTGCAGGTCTGGTCTTCCAGTGGTTGAAGCGCAATGGTGGATTGAGTGCCATGGCTGCGGTTAACGACCGCAAAGCAGCGCGTCTGTATGCGGCCATTGATGGTAGTGATTTTTATGCTAATCCCGTTGAAAAGCGTTATCGTTCCTGTATGAACGTACCGTTCACACTGGCCGATGCTGAACTCGATGCAACTTTCTTGTCGGAAGCAAAAGCGGCTGGTTTGGTAACGCTTAAAGGCCATCGTTCTGTAGGCGGTATGCGCGCCAGTATCTATAACGCGATGCCTGAGTCAGGCGTTGATGCGCTGGTGGGTTTTATGGCGGATTTCGAAAAGCGTCACGGCTAGAAAACAGAATCAGAGGGGAGTGACGAATATGTACAAAGTGTTAACACTCAATAATATTTCGGTAAAGGGGCTGGAGCGTTTGCCACGTAGTCATTATGAAGTGGCCTCTGAAATTCAACACCCCGATGCCATTATGTTGCGCTCTTTCAAAATGCATGACATGGATATTCCGTCGACACTGAAGTGTGTCGGTCGTGCTGGTGCAGGCGTCAACAATATTCCTGTCGAAAAAATGAGTGGCAAGGGTATTCCTGTCTTCAATGCTCCAGGTGCAAATGCCAACGCCGTAAAGGAATTGGTCATTGCGGGAATGTTATTGGCAGCACGTAATATCTGCCGCGCCTGGGATTACACACTTCGTTTGGAAGGTGATGATGCCACACTGAACAAGCTGGTGGAGCAAGGTAAGAAAGAATATGCAGGTTTTGAACTGGCTGGAAAGACGCTAGGTGTTATCGGACTCGGCGCTATCGGTCGCCAGGTTGCCAATGCTGGCATTGCGCTTGGTATGGATGTTATCGGTTTTGATCCAGGTATCACTGTTGAAGGCGCATGGCAGTTGTCTGCCAATGTGGAAAAGGCGAGTAGCGTAGACGATTTATTGTCTCGCGTGGACTTTGTCACTTTTCATGTTCCATTGGTAGACGCGACGAAAAATCTGATTAACGCGGATCGTATTAAGTTAATGCGCGATGGTGTCACCATACTGAATTTTGCCCGTGGTGGAATCATAGATGACCAGGCCGTCATTGACGCCTTGGGTCGTGGAAAAATTAAGGCCTATGTTACTGACTTTCCCTGTAACCTGACCAAAAACGTGCCTAATGTGATCAATCTTCCACACTTGGGTGCATCGACAGAAGAAGCGGAAGACAATTGCGCTGTAATGGTTGCCGATCAGATCAAAGACTATCTCGAAAACGGAAACATTGTTAATTCCGTTAACTTCCCGGAAGTTGTGATGCCGCGCAGTGAGGGTGTACGCCTGACGCTGGCCAATCGAAACGTGCCTAATATGGTGGGCCAGATCACCACTTGTCTGGCCAATGCGGGAATCAACATCAACGATTTGTTGAACAAATCCCGTGGTGATATCGCTTATACCTTATTGGATGTGAATCAGAAGCCGAGTGATGATGTAGTGGCTTCTTTGTCTTCCATTGAGGGTGTGCTTAATGTGAGAGTGCTTGGCTAGTCTTTATGTCTCGCTCAGAAGAAGAAAAGCTCAATGACATACGCACGCGCATCGACGCGATCGATGAACAAATACAGGGCTTGATCACTGAGCGTGCGTTACAGGCTAAAGAAGTAGCAAAAATCAAGGAAGAAAGCGGTAGTGACGTGTTCTATCGCCCTGAACGCGAAGCCCAGATACTAGGGCGGATTAAGGAGCGTAATGCAGGTGTCCTGGAAGATAACACCATGGCACGTCTGTTTCGTGAAATTATCTCTGCCTGTCTCGCCCTCGAAAAAGTGCTCGAAATTAGTTATCTGGGGCCTGAAGGGACTTATACTCACACAGCCGCAGTAAAGCATTTTGGACATGCAGTAAAGACGCGACCGGCGACAGCGATTGACGAAGTTTTTCGCGATGTAGAGTCTGGAGCCGCCAACTATGGCGTGGTGCCGATAGAAAACTCAACAGAGGGTATGGTTAATCATACGCTAGATATGTTTGTACGTTCGCCGTTGAAAATTTGTGGCGAAGTCGAGTTGCGTATCCATCATCAGTTGTTGAGCCGTGTATCAGAAATTCGTGATATCAATGTTATTTATTCCCATCAACAATCGTTTGCACAATGCCGTGAATGGTTGAATGCCAATATGGCGGGTATCGAACATCGCGTTGTCAGTAGCAATGGCAGAGCGGCAGAGCTGGCGGCAAAAGAAAGTGGCACGGCAGCGATAGCGGGCGACACGGCTGCCGAACTCTATCAACTATCAATATTGGCCAGGAATATAGAAGACGAGCCGCAAAACACCACGCGGTTTTTGGTGATTGGAAAGCAGGAAACCCGGCCTAGCGGACGGGATAAAACTTCTTTGATGCTATCTGCAGGCAACAAGCCGGGTTCGTTATACTCCGTTTTGCAACCAATGAAAAAACATGGCATCAATATGACACGTATTGAATCGCGTCCTTCAAAACGCGGTATTTGGGACTATGTTTTTTTTGTTGATATTGAGGGTCACTGCGAGGACCCCAAGATTCAGGCCGCGCTTGAAGATTTGCGCAAGGCCACATCCATGATCAAGATTTTAGGTTCTTACCCTCAGGTAGTGTTCTAACTATGTCAGACATCGAAAATCGTTTTTTGGCCATGGCGACGCCTGGCGTAAAAGGACTGAAACCCTATCAACCGGGTAAACCGCTTGAAGAACTGGAGCGTGAATACGGAATCCGTGATGCGGTCAAGTTGGCTTCTAATGAAAACCCACTCGGACCAAGTCCTGCGGTTATACACGCGGTACAGAGTTTATTAAAAGATGCCTCCCGCTATCCCGACGGCAATGGTTTTAAATTGAAGAATGCGCTGGGAAAGAAGTATGGCCTGGATGCAGCACAGATTGTGTTGGGAAATGGCTCTAGCGATGCAATCGAATTTGTCGTTCGTGCATTGGTTAATCCTGGTGATGAAGTCGTTTTTTCCCAATATTCTTTCGCAATGTATCCAATCTTGACGCAAATGGTCGCGGGAAAGGCCGTAGTTACCCCAGCCAAGGATTGGGGACATGATCTTAATGCCATGTCGAATGCGATTACGAAGAAAACCAAAGTTGTTTTCATTGCCAATCCCAATAACCCAACTGGTACGTGGTTGGCAGCGAGTGATATCGAATCGTTTCTCAATAACGTGCCCGCTGAGGTGGTGGTGGTCATCGATGAGGCCTATTTTGAGTACGTCAGCGAATCAAGCTATGACACCGCGATGGATTGGCTGGACCGTTACCCTAATCTCATGGTAACACGGACTTTTTCCAAAGCGTTTGGTCTGGCCGGGTTTCGTGTTGGTTATGGCGCATGTCATCCAGACCTCGCCAATTTGCTAAACCGCGTGCGCCCCCCCTTTAATGTAAACAGTCTGGCGATGGAAGCAGCGACGATTGCCCTTAAAGACGAATCCCATTTAAAAAAATCTATCTCAACAAATGCCGAAGGTATGAAATCGGTTTGCGCCACATTTAAAAAAATGGGTTTGAACTATATCCCGTCGGTGGGAAATTTCGTATGTGTGGATGTCGGACGTTCTGATATTGAAGTGTTCGAAGCACTGTTGCAAAAAGGCGTGATTGTACGACCTGTCAGCAATTACGACATGCAGAATTTTATACGAGTGACCATAGGTGCGCCGCAGGAAAACGGACGCTTCGTGAACGCGTTGAAAGAGGTGCTGGGCTGATGCCAGCGCTTTTTGAGCGCATGACCGTCATTGGTGTAGGCCTGATTGGCGGATCTTTGGCGCGCGCAGCACGTGCCAAGGAGTTGTGTGCTGAAATAGTCGGTTATGGTCGAGACATCGAACAACTGCGATTGGCGGTAGAACTCGGTGTAATCGATTCTTTTGAGTCTGACATTGCACAGGCAGTGGAAAAATCGGATCTAATTGTATTGGCTGCCCCCGTTGGGGCAATGCGTGACCTGTTTTTAATGATCAAACCACATGTGCGCAAAGATGCGTTGATTACTGATGTAGGTAGTTCAAAGCAAAGCGTGGTAGACGATGCAGCGCAGGTGTGGGACGAATTGCCAGAGGGTTTTGTCCCAGGTCATCCAATTGCAGGCACGGAAAAAAGTGGCGTAAAGGCATCGTTTGCTGAATTGTTTGAGCATCGTTGCACCATATTGACGCCCGTTCCACAAAGCGCTCCCTGGGCCATCGACAAGCTTCGCAAATTATGGGAAGGTGTCGGTGCTGAAGTTGCGATGATGGATGCCCATCACCATGATGAGGTGCTTGCAGCGACCAGTCATATCCCTCATGTACTGGCCTTTGCCCTGGTCGATACCCTTGGGCGTATGCAGGAGCGTAAAGAGATTTTTCGCTTTGC
This sequence comes from Gammaproteobacteria bacterium, assembly GCA_029881255.1. Lineage (NCBI taxonomy): Bacteria > Pseudomonadati > Pseudomonadota > Gammaproteobacteria > Gammaproteobacteria bacterium. The sequence goes on from JAOUMY010000014.1 coordinate 42,920, forward strand.
AGCAGGTGGTTTTCGTGATTTTACGCGGATCGCATCCAGTGATCCGGAGATGTGGCGGGACATTTGTTTGCATAATAGTGACGCCATAATTCATGTATTGCACCTGTTCCGAAAAGAACTGGATACTCTGGAAGACGCTATTCGAAGTAAAAACGGTGAGGCAGTAAAGACAATACTGCAGCGCGCAAAACAATTAAGAGACACTAATGTGGTGGTTTAAACAGGAGGCCAAGTGAAACTGATTCGTTGGATATTAGGGCGAATTATTCTTGTAATTGAATGGATAATGGCGCCGAGAGGCGTAGGGCGCAGCCATGAGGCTCAGCGTGTGCTGGATGAAGCAACGCAAGGCATGACGCTATATCAATTACATACCTGTCCATTTTGTGTGATGGTTCGACATGCAATGAAAAAGCAGAGTCTAAATATTCGCACGCGCGATGTGCGTCGTGATGCGGCGGCGAAAGCTGAGTTGATCGCCTATGGTGGAAAGTACCAGGTACCCTGTCTGCGTATTGAGCATGGACCAGACAAAGTGGAGTGGATGTACGAATCCAGTGACATCAAGCAGTTTTTGCAAAGTAGGTTTGGTTCTACAGAAGCCGTGCAAGGCTCATCGGCTGGTTAAATATGTCATCAAGTAAAAATATTCAGTACCGCGTTTCCTCTGGCGGCGCATTAAATGGCGATATTCGTGTCGCTGGTGACAAATCGATTTCTCATCGCAGTATTATGCTCGGTTCTCTGGCCGACGGCGTTACCGAAGTCAGTGGTTTTCTCGAAGGCGAAGATAGTCTCGCCACCTTGCGTGCTTTTCGTGACATGGGTGTGAAAATACAAGGGCCAGACAAAGGTCGCGTCACCATACATGGTGTCGGTATCGACGGTTTGAGACCGTCTAATAAGCCGTTGGATTTAGGAAACTCAGGAACATCGATGCGCTTAATGGCTGGTCTACTTGCGGGTCAGAAATTTGATTCCACATTAGTCGGCGATAGCAGTTTGTCTGGTCGACCCATGCGTCGCGTAACTGACCCGTTGGCGACGATGGGCGCGAAAATTGATACTACTGACAAAGGTTGTGCTCCTTTACATGTCCACGGTGGTCAGACCTTAAAAGGCATCCATTACGATATGCCTATGGCGAGTGCGCAGGTGAAATCCTGTTTATTGCTTGCGGGACTTTATGCACAGGGTGAAACATCAGTAACAGAACCCGGTGTGACTCGCGATCATACTGAACGAATGTTGCGCGCTTTTGGATACAACGTAGAGGTGAAAGGTAATCACGTCAGTGTCCAGGGTGGCGGACGGCTGAAAGCCACGACTATTGAAGTACCCGCCGATATCTCTTCAACCGCGTTTTTCCTTGTGGGCGCAAGTATCGCCGCTAATTCAGAAATACGATTGACCCATGTCGGTATTAACCCGACGCGCACTGGTGTCATTGACATTCTCAAGCTCATGGGTGCTGATCTGACGCTGGAAAATGAGCGTATGGCCGGCGGCGAACCGGTTGCCGACATCGTAGTGCGCTCGGCGAAGCTCAATGGTATCGAAATTCCTGAACATCTGGTACCGCTGGCTATTGATGAGTTTCCAGCCTTATTTGTTGCGGCTGCCTGCGCCGAAGGCAAGACAGTCCTGACAGGTGCGGAAGAGTTGCGTGTTAAGGAAAGTGATCGTATTCAGGTTATGGCCGATGGACTTATCGCTCTTGGTGTCGATGCCCAAGCCACGCCAGACGGCATGATCATCAATGGCGGTCAATTGAATGGCGGCAGAGTTGACAGTCATGGTGACCACCGTATTGCGATGTCTTTTGCAATGGCCGCTTTGCGAGCTTCTGGAGAGATCGTAATTGATAATTGTGCAAATGTGGCGACATCATTTCCAAATTTCGTCGAAATTGTAAATGGGGCAGGTTTGAGTTTGAAGGTGAATTCCTTGTGACAGAGGAAGCCGTACCTGTAATCACCATCGATGGGCCCGGCGGTTCTGGAAAAGGCACCATCGGCGCGCGTCTGGCCAATGAGCTAGGTTGGGAGTTTCTCGATAGTGGCGCACTTTATCGACTGGTTGGTTTAGCTGCCAGCAAGCATGACGTGTCATTAGATAACGAAGAGGCTCTGGAAAAGATTGCCCGGGAGCTAGATGCCCAATTTGCCGTGAAGCGCGTAGGCGAGGAGATCCTCCACTATACTTATTTAGAAGATGAGGATGTTGGAGCGGAGTTGCGTACAGAGGCCGCAGGGGCTGCTGCTTCGAAAGTGGCGGTATTACAAAAGGTTAGGGCTGCGCTACTGCAGCGGCAACGGGATTTCCGTATTTCTCCAGGCCTGGTCTGTGATGGAAGAGACATGGGTACCACCGTCTTTCCCGATGCTGAGCTAAAGATATACCTCACTGCAAGTGCCGAAGAAAGGGCCAAAAGACGGGCGAAGCAGTTGAAAAACAAGGGGCTCGGTGCTAACCTTGCGCAGATTTTGGCCGATATCAAGGCACGGGACGAGCGGGATATGAACCGTAGCGCCTCACCTCTGGTTCCAGCGGATGATGCTGTCGTCGTCGATACTACCGAAATGGGGGTAATCGAAGTCGAGGAACGTATCCGGGATCTAGTCAAATCGCGCTTTAATCTTTAACTTAGGTTGAATAAGTGGTGGAGCCTCCTCCGAATTATGGGGAAGAGGTTGCTATACTTATTTGTATTTTTCACTTAAACACACGAACTCTCGTTGAGAGTTTATAGGTTGAACATCAAATGACTGAAAGTTTCGCTGAACTTTTCGCGCAAAGTATTACCAACGATAAAATGGCTCCTGGCTCTATAATTAGCGGTCAGGTTGTTAGCATCGAAGGCGATTTCGTAATCGTCAACGCCGGATTAAAGTCCGAAGGCGTTATTCCCATAGAGCAGTTCTTCAATGAAAGAGGAGAACTGGAAGTTACGATCGGTGACGAAGTCGACGTGGCTCTGGATTCTCTGGAAGACGGCTTTGGTGAGACGCGTCTCTCCCGCGAAAAGGCCAAGCGTGCCCAGACATGGATTATGCTTGAGAAGGCCAGCGAAGCGAACGAAACAGTCAAAGGTATTATCACCGACAAGGTTAAAGGTGGTTTTACTGTTGAAATCTCCGACGTACGCGCGTTCCTCCCAGGTTCACTGGTAGATGTACGCCCAGTACGTGATCCTTCTTATCTGGAAGGCAAAGAACTCGAATTCAAAGTTATCAAGATCGACCGCCGTCGTAACAACGTCGTGGTATCACGTCGCGCAGTGGTTGAATCAGAAAGCAGTGTTGAGCGCGATGAGTTGCTCAAGAATCTGCAGGAAGGCCAGGTGGTCAAGGGTATCGTTAAGAATCTTACTGACTACGGTGCTTTCGTTGATCTGGGCGGTGTTGACGGTCTGTTGCACATCACTGACATGGCGTGGAAGCGCGTTAAGCATCCAGGTGAAATCGTCAAGGTTGGCGATGAAATCGATGTACGCGTACTGAAGTTTGATCGTGATCGCAACCGCGTTTCCTTAGGCATGAAGCAGCTGGGTGAAGATCCTTGGGCGGATATCGCTCGCCGTTACCCGGTTGACAAGCGTCTTACTGGTAAGGTTACCAATATCGCTGATTACGGCTGTTTCGTTGAAATCGAAGACGGTGTTGAAGGTCTGGTTCACGTTTCTGAAATGGATTGGACGAACAAGAATATCCACCCAAGCAAAGTCGTACAGCTGGGTGATGAAGTTGAAGTTGTTGTACTCGACATCGATGAAGAGCGTCGTCGTATTTCTCTTGGTATCAAGCAGTGTCAGGCCAATCCTTGGGAAGATTTTGCTTCCAAGCACAACAAGGGTGATCGCATCGCTGGCAAGATCAAATCAATTACTGATTTCGGTATCTTCATTGGTCTGGACGGTGGTATCGATGGTCTGGTCCACGCGTCTGATATCTCCTGGAACGAATCAGAAGAAGATGCCTTGCGTCGCTATAAGAAGGGTGATGAAGTTGAAACTACCATCCTGGTTGTCGACGCGGAACGTGAGCGTATCTCTTTAGGTATCAAACAGCTTGAGCAAGATCCTTTCGCCAATTTCATGGCGGCACATCCTAAGGGCAGCATCATCACTGGTAAGGTGTCTGATGTTGACGCCAAAGGTGCCACTATCGACTTGGGTGACGGTGTTGAGGGTCAGTTGAGAGCATCTGAAATTTCCCGCGAGCGTATCGAAGACGCACGCAATGCATTGTCTATTGGTCAGGAAGTTGAAGCGAAATTCATCGGTGTAGACCGCAAGAATCGCGTTATCAGCCTGTCGATCAAGGCGAAAGACATGCATGAAGAAGCGGAAGCTATCAGTGATTACAAGTCCAGCGCCCCAGCAACAACCACTTTGGGTGATTTGCTGAAAGAGCAGATGGAAAGTAAGAGCTAACACCTTATCCTGGCTTGATTTGTGCTAAAAAAGCGTGTGAGTTTTCTCACACGCTTTTTTTTGCTTGCTTTTTTTTAAAAGCTAACTGTATGATTAGATTGATGATTCTTTTGGGGGTCTCAATCAGGGTTTGGCACAAATCTTAACTCGGAATAGATGGTGGCTTGTTTATGGATAGTGGAAGCGCACAAGAAACGACCATGACCAAGTCAGAGCTGATGGAAGCTCTGGCAAAGAAACAATCACAGCTGGCGTTCAGGGATGTTGAACTCGCTGTAAAGACAATTCTGGAACAGATGACTCAGGCACTCGCTACTGGAGACAGAATTGAAATCAGAGGATTTGGCAGTTTTTCACTGCATTTCCGTCCACCCAGGATGGGACGAAATCCGAAGACGGGCGAACCCGTGCCACTGGCGGGAAAATATGTTCCTCACTTCAAGCCGGGCAAGGAGTTGCGCGAACGCGTGACTGAAACTAAATAAGAAATACTCACATATCAGCAAGTTTGTTAGTATTACCGTGTTTCGCGCTGTTTGATTCCAAAATGTTTAACGCGGGTATAGGCTAATGAACAAAGTCGTCACGCTTCTTTTTCTTTTCGCCGTTTTGTTATTGGCATTGAGTTTTGCTGTTATCAACGCACATTCTGTGCAATTGAACTACTACGTCGGCGAATTGAATCTGCCGCTTTCGTTTTTGGTGATAAGTGCCCTGATTTTCGGTGCGTTTTTGGGCTCCGTTGCAATGATGCGCCCACTTTTTGGCTTGAGACTTGAGATTGCACGCTTACGAAAGCTTGCCAAGGTGAATGAAAAAGAAATCAATAACCTTCGTTCTATTCCAGTTAAGGAACCGTAACGTTCATGGAGAGCCTGTTTTGGTTACTCTTACCCGTCGCAGCTCTATCAGGTTGGTTAGCCTGTCAACGACATGCGGTTAACAAGTCGGCAAATAATTCCGCATCTTCGTCAATCGACAACATTCAATACTATCGTGGTGTTAACTTTCTACTAAATGATCAGCCGGACAAGGCGCTCAATGTTTTTATTGAAATGCTGGAAGTCAATAGCGAAACGGTTGAATTACATCTGGCCCTGGGTCACCTGTTTCGCCAACAGGGCGACGTAGAGCGTTCTATACGATTGCACCAAAACTTACTCGCGCGCCCGAACCTGAACGTCGATTTGCGTGCACAAATCAGATTGGAATTAGGAAAAGACTATTTAAAAGCCGGATTGTTGGATCGCGCTGAGCAAGTCTTGAATGAGTTTCGTCACGACCGACATCTCAATAGAGAAGCGTTGGAGTTGTTGCGGGATCTTTATGAGCTTGAGCGAGATTGGGACGCGGCGTTAAGCGTCGGATTGCAGTTGCAGAAAAAATCAAAGATTGATCTGCGGATTCCTCTTGCGCACTATTATTGCGAGTTGGCCGAAAAAGCATTTCAAGCCAAGGACTGGGATGGGGTGAAACGATGCGTGAAATATGCCCTAGGTACTAATCGTCAAAATGTCAGGGCAAATTTAATATTGGCACGAGCGGCGGCAATCCGTAATGATCATGGCAAAGCGGTGGAGATACTGTTGAAGATTCCGCGTCAGGATGATCGTTTCGTTTCTGAAATTGTTTTGCCATTAGCGGATTGCTACCAACAATTAGAGTTGCAAGATGGGTATCACAAATCGGGCAATAATTTGTTGCAGGTCGTAAAGCGCCTAACTCACGCCGATATATTACGTAAATCGAAAACAGCTGGGACGCCATTGTCTACTGACGGCCTTGTTGATCTTGACGAGGGCATAAGTCTGGCCGGGGTTAGTCGATACTTGAATTTGATAGGGCAGCAAGCGCAGGGTGATAACGCGCAGATAATTTCCCGTGTGGTGAGGTTATTAGATAAAGTAACCGAGCATCTTGGGAGCTATCGCTGTGAACTTTGTGGATTTAGTGGAAAGTCGCTGCACTGGCAATGTCCGAGCTGTCGCGAATGGCAAAGTGTAATACCTATTTAAGTGAAAAAAATGCACGATTCGAAAATTATAGTAGCCTTGGATTTCGCTAGTTCTGGTGAGGCGCTTTCTTTCGCGAGACGAATGAATCCGCAACAATGTCGTCTGAAAGTTGGAAAAGAATTATTTACTCTGGCCGGACCTGATGTGGTAAGACAGCTTCAAAGCCTTGGCTTTGATATCTTCCTAGATCTTAAGTTTCACGACATACCGGCAACGGTTGCTAGAGCCTGTGCAGTTGCTGCAGATATAGGCGTATGGATGCTGAATGTTCATGCGCTCGGCGGCGAGAAAATGATGCGTGAAGCAGCAAATGCAGTGGCTGGAAGTAAGACACAACTGATCGCGGTAACTGTGTTGACGAGTATGGATGCACAGGATTTAGCGCAAGTTGGAATCGCTCAATCCGTTGACGAGCAGGTTTCTCGTCTCGCGACACTCGCGAAACAGTCTGGTATGCATGGCGTGGTTTGTTCGGCACGCGAGGCCAGCCTGTTGCGTGAGACATGCGGTGACGATTTTCTGAAAGTAACCCCAGGTATTCGACCTGCCTGGGCAGGTAGTGATGATCAGAAGCGCATAGTTACCCCGGCGCAAGCCTTAAAGGATGGTGCCAGTCATCTGGTCATCGGTAGACCAATTACCCGCGCGGATAATCCCCAGCAGGCCCTGGAGAAAGTCCTGCTGGAAATTAATGAATGTTAATTTTAGTCTAAGTTATCGAGACTAAGATTTAACCTCACTTTGATATTTACTAATAATAAAAATGGAGGGATTAACCATGAAAATTCGGACTTTACTACTGACCTTGATGTTGATGTTCTCAGGCGTCGCATTTTCGTCGCAGATAGATATCAACACGGCCAATGCGGATGCCATAGCCAAGACGCTGAAAGGGGTTGGCCCCAGCAAGGCGGCGGCAATTGTGCAATACCGCGAGAATAACGGACCGTTTTTCGATATTCAGGATCTGGCTAAGGTCAAGGGCATTGGTCTGAAAACATTGGAGGTCAACAAGGAGAAAATCCGATTTGCTTCGGACAAGTAGTTGGCATATTGAAATAAATAGCTATACAATTCAGCAAAAAAGCGCCACACGGCGCTTTTTTGCTTTCTGACAATTGTGTAGCTGGGATGATAATTCAAAAACCTTTTTTCTTACCTACTCTTTTTTTATTTTTCTACGCCTTTGGCTGTTATGCAGCTCAAGACGCTTCTGAATCTCTTGTTACCCAAATAGATGGTAGATATTCTTTTTCGTACGACCATCTGCTTCTACCGCAACAGGAAAGAATGGGATTGCTGGGTGGGAATTATCTAGTCAGTATTCACCCCAATTTTCGATTTGGCCTGGGCGTGTATGGTGCGGTATATGGCGAGCGTGGCGGATTTTTTACTGGTGGGTTTGAGTCAACGCTGCATTTTCCTCTAACGGAGCATATCTATTTCGACAGTGGTTTCTTTGTCGGTGGTGGCGGTGGCGGAGCGGCTCCACAAGGGGGTGGGCTTATGTTCAGGCCGCACCTCGATTTTGGCTTAAATTTGGGTAAATATCTGAGTCTTGGTATTGGGTACAGTATCGTGCGTTTCCCCAATGGCAAGATTCGTAGCGATCAGGCAACGATACATGTCCAGCGATCATTCTCTGCATTTATTTATCCGGGTATGCAGCGACAGTCGGTGGGAATTCTCGAAGGTATAAATCTAAATCGCCATCGCCGGCTGTTTGCACTGCAAATTAACGCCTACTTTCCCGACCGTGGCACGCCAGGCCGGGACGGCTTACCCTTAGATAGTCGCATGGACGTAGTCGGTGTGCGTTGGCGCGAGGCGATGAGTGGGCGATGGTGGGGCGATTTCGAAACCGGCGGCGCCTGGGGTGGCGGCGTCGACGGCTTTGCGCAGGTTTTTATTGGCAGTGCCTATGAGTGGCCACTTTTGAAAACCGTTTCATTTCTGACTGGATTGCAGCTTGGCGCGGCGGGAGGTGGAGATGTGCATACCGGGGGCGGCATGTTGGCAAGATTCAATCTTGCTGGTGTAACCGCCTTGTCCTCGCAATGGCAATTCATTCTGGAAGCGGGGCGAATAGTTGCCGTCGATGGGGAGTTTCGCGCATGGGCGCTAACCGGGGCGTTGGCATACGACTATGATGTGCTGCGTCCCAGCAACAACAAATCCGCTAAGAATTTCGAAGCAAATCAGTTACAATGGGCCGATTTTAGACTTCGCGCAGGTATGCAGCGCTATGCCCGGTACTGGTATGGCAATGGGCGTAAAGACAGTGGTTTGGCGCCGGTCCCCGTAGACCAGGTTCATCTGAAAATTGATGCATTCGCCACAGAGTCATGGTTTGTGTCTGGGCAGGCATTGGCGGCATACGATGGTGGTGCTGGTGGCTACGCCGTAGGTTTGGTTGGCAGCGGGTTGCGTTTGTCACTTACACCGGCGATCTATACCTCGGCAGAATTGCTCGTCGGTGCAGCCGGGGGCGGCGGGATCGCAGTGGGTGGCGGGATGATAGTGCAACCGATGCTCGGCTTGGGATATCGCATTAAACAGACCTGGAGTGTAGAACTCAGCGCGGGATATATCCATGCCTATAGCGGGGCATTGGATGCCGCGATTATGGATTTAGCAATAGGTTATGAATTTTCTGTTCCCCATGGAAAGAAATAACCGGGAGTGAGGTATTTTTTGAGGCATACATTTTTTCCTTCCACACGATTGGCCGCGAGTTTCGGTCTGTTTCTTTTTTTAATATTGGTTTCGCAGGCTAGTCTGGCGATAACGGCTGCGCAGCTTGGCATGTTGCAATCGCTTTCGGAAGGGGACAGGCAGCAGTTATTGAATGCCTTGGGTGGCGGATTCGGCGTCTCTCAAGGCGGCGCGTCTTTGACTAAGAAAGGTGCCGCCGTTGATAAAAAACAAGCCCAGAGTAGTACAAATAAGACTAGTGCTACGGACCCAGCTGTCGACGAAGCGCTGCGTGTAAAGCCCGGTGATACGCTGCTGGTTAATTTTAAACAACGCGAAGAATCAGACCTTCAGGCCTTGCTGGAAACCATGCAGGCAGAGGTAAAGAAAAAGGCCTCCGTCCAGTATGAACCGGAATCTGATCGCATGCTGTATAAGCTGGATAAATATGGTGTGCTGGATATGCCCGGCGTGGGGCGTATTGCCTTGGCGGGACTTACCGAAGAAGAAGCCAGCTCACGTCTGAATCTTGAACCTTTACTCCAGCGTTTTCAGATCGAAATAACACTGCTTCCACTTGAACCCATCGGTCAGGAGGCCTTGAAACCTTTCGGCTATGAGCTATTCAGAAAGCCGGACGATGAAACCGTCACTCAAAACGAGTTGATGCCGGAAATTGATATCCCAGTCCCGAAAGATTATGTGATGGGGCCGGGTGACGTTGTTTTTATTCAGCTATACGGCAAGGACAATTTCGAATATACGCTCCAGGTTTCACGAGATGGTTCCTTAAGTTTTCCCGGCGTTGGTGTAATACCGGTTGCTGGCTTGGAGTTCGATCAACTCAAAGATGATTTGAAGAAACGTATCGACAAACAGTTTATCGGTGTCAGCGCCTATATTACCTTGGCCGAGCTACGTTCTTTTCGTGTATTCGTACTCGGCGAGGTGGAAAAGCCGGGATCTTATTTGGTCAGCGGCGCTGCATCGATTACCCATGCCTTGTTAAAGGCCGAAGGTATTTCGGAAATAGGTTCATTGCGCCAAATCAGTCTGAAACGAAATGGCAAGAAAGTAACTGAGTTGGATTTGTACGATCTTCTGCTACAGGGCGATTCGCGCAAAGATGTCAGATTGCAACCAGGTGACGTCATCCATGTGCCGCCTGTTGATGCCACTGTTTCAATATCTGGCGAGATTCGTCGCCCGGCAATATATGAAATTCGATCAGGTGAAACTGTCGATGATCTAGTCGATATGGCCGGAGGTTTATTAACCAGCGCAGATCGCAAGTCGCTTCGCTTGGAGCGTCTCAACGACGGTAGTGTTCGCAGCATATTCGATGTCAACCTCGTGGATAGGAATCACGATTTTAAGCTGAAGAATGCAGACGTTCTGGTTGTCCGACGCATTGCAGATGAACGTAATAATGGGATTTCGCTGCTAGGACAGGTATTTCACGAAGACGTTTTTCAGTGGCGTAAAGGAATCAGGGTTAGCGATATTGTTTCGTCGATAGACATATTGAAGCCCAATGCAGATTCGGACTACGTCATTATCAAACGTCATCAACCGCCATACTTCGACGAGTTCGATGTGATCTCGTTCAATATGCGTTTAGCATTGAAATCACCGGAAGGAAAACACAACGTCGCATTGCAGCCTCGCGATGAAATTCTGGTATTGGATTTAAGCGAAAAACGTACTTTGCAATTGGCACCGGTTATACAGCAATTGCAACGGCAATCGGAGTCAAATGAACCTAGTCAGGTGGTACGCATCAATGGGCAGGTAAGAGGTCCAGGTGAATATCCATTGGAAGCGGGAATGCGGATAAGCGATTTGATACGCGCGGGTGGTCGACTGAATGAATCCGCTTACACGCTGGAAGCGGAATTGACACGCTATAATACGCCGGATGGTGAAACGCGGCGGATTCATCATGTCAGAGTGGATTTGAATGCAATATTGGCGGGAGACGAGAAAGCCGACCTGCTGATGCAGCCGTTTGATCTGCTGAATATCAAAGAAATTCCGCTGTGGACTGAGCAGGACAAAGTCGAGATACGTGGCGAGGTAAAATTTCCGGGAACTTATGCGATACAGCGCGGTGAGACACTAAGTGACTTGCTGAAACGTGTGGGTGGACTAACACTTTTCGCATACGCGGAAGGCGCGGTATTTACCCGCGAAGAATTGCGCCAGCGCGAACAAAAACGATTGGACGAGTTGGCGATGTCACTGGAATCGGAAATCGGGCTAATCACCGAGCAGCAAAAGCGCGACAATACGATTGAAACGGAAAGTGTCCAAATGGCCCAGCAAGTGCTCGACAAGCTCAAGAAGTCGCGCGCCGTAGGGCGTCTGGTTATTGATTTACCGCGAATAAAACGCGGCATGGACTTGGGAGATATCAGCACCAGCGACGATATCGTTTTACGTGGCGGCGATACACTGACGATTCCTCCACGCATGCAGGAGGTCAGTGTTATAGGCCAAGTCTATCATCCGACTTCGCACCTTTTTCGTAAAGGTCTGGACCCCATCGACTATATCAATATGAGTGGCGGTATGACTAACCGCGCAGATTATTCCAATTCCTATGTTATACGTGCAAACGGCGGCGTTGAACTAGCAAAGCAGAATTGGTTCTTGCCATCGGCGGACGTCAAACCCGGCGACACTGTCGTTGTACCGGTGGATGCAGATAAACTGAACAATCTTAAACTTTGGTCTAGTGTGTCGCAGATTTTGTATAACTTATCGACCTCACTGGCAGCGTGGAAAACGCTCGGCATACTCGACTAGCAGGCATTTTATATGAGTGAACAGCAAAAACATGCCGGAGAACAGGGCAAGCTAAACATGCAGCCGGTGTACTATGTTCAGGCGCCTATTGATAACGACGAAGACGAAATCAATCTTCTCGACTATTGGCGCGTGTTAATGCAGTTTAAGTGGCTAATTGTGGGCATTAGTTTTTTCACGACAGTGATTGCAATTGTTGCAGCGTTAGTCGCGACTGAAATTTATCAGGCAGAGGTCACTATCGCGCCGGCAGATGAAGAATCTGGCGGCGGTATTTCTGGTCTCGCCGGACAGTTTGGAGGCCTCGCTGCACTCGCCGGTGTGAACATAGGCGGTGGCGGTGGCAAGAGTGAAGAGGCCATTGCGATATTGGGTTCGCGTCAGTTTACGTTGGAGTTCATCCACGAAAATAAATTGATGCCAGTGCTATTCGAAGATGCGTGGGACGAACAGGCAAAAAAATGGAAAGTGGAAAACGAAGAGGACGTTCCGACCGATTGGGATGCCTATAAAGTTTTTGACAAAGTCAGAACCGTTAGCAATGACGCCAAGACTGGTATGACTACCGTAGCCATTGAATGGAAAGACCCTGAGCTGGCAGCACAGTGGGCCAACAAACTCATTGTAAAACTCAACGAAAACCGTAAGAAGAGGGCCATAGACGAAGCCGAAAAGAGCATTCGTTATCTTGAAAATCAATTACGCGAGACTAGCGTAGTCGAGATGCGTCAGGCCTTGTTTCAATTGATTGAGGCCCAGTCCAAGAATCGTATGCTGGCCAATGTTCGTGATGAGTTTGCCTTTAAGGTCATAGATCCCGCCGTAGTCCCTGAAGAACGTGTCAAACCCAAGCGCAAACTCATGGTAGTGCTTGGTGGTATGGTTGGGGTGATGCTGGGCGTTTTCCTCGCATTCTTTATTTCCTTTATTCGTAATCAAAAAGAACAGGCAGCGGAAGCCAAGTAGAGAGCAAAATAATATGCAGTTGATACCCGTAATTCTTTGTGGCGGTTCTGGTACACGTTTGTGGCCCATGTCGCGCCAGATGTTTCCCAAGCAATTGCTAGCGCTGACCAATGAGTTTACGCTCCTGCAAAACACGATCAACCGTGTTAAGGGACTACAGTGTGGGAGCAAGATAAAAGCTGATCCGTCTAAGGCGCTGTTTGTCAGCAATGAAGAACATCGTTTTTTGATCGCACAGCAACTTCAGGATATCGGCATCGCCGGAGCGAAAATCGTCCTGGAACCTGCAGGTCGAAACACCGCGCCGGCATTAACGGCTGCCGCGCAAATCATACTCAAGCAGGATGACGCTTTGATGTTAGTCATGCCTGCTGACCATATTATTCCCAATGTGCAACGTTTTCATGAGGCGGTGTGTCGTGCAGCAGAGCTCGCAATACAAGATCAGCTTGTGACATTTGGCATAGTTGCCACACGCCCGGAAACGGGTTACGGCTATATTGAACGTGGCGAAGGAGTGGATGGTGATCCGCATTATCCGATCAAACGTTTCGTCGAAAAACCAGACCTAGATACGGCAAAGCAATATCTCGATAGTGGCAATTTTTACTGGAACAGCGGCATGTTTCTGATGAAGGCCTCAATATGGCAACAAGCCATCGCTCAGTTCAATCCCGATATTGCCCGAAACTGCCAGGCCGCTGTTGACAATGCCCAGTCCGATATGGATTTTGTGCGCCTAAACAAGAGCGCGTTTTGTGATTCGCCCAGCGACTCGATCGACTACGCCGTCATGGAAAAGCTCGCAACGGATTCGGCCCATCAATTCAAGGGTGCGGTGGTAGCACTAGACGCAGGTTGGTCTGATATCGGCGCCTGGGATAGTCTATGGGATGTGAGTGATAAACAGGCATCAGGAAATGTTTTCAAAGGTGATGTTATTGCCGACAGTACCGAAAACAGCATGGTGCTGGCAGATCACCGCCTGGTGACGACCGTCGGCCTGAAAAACATGATAGTGGTAGAAACTGCCGACGCAGTATTAGTTGCCGATATGAACAACGCGCAAAACGTGAAGAATATCGTCAACCAGATCAAAGAGCGCAAGCGTACTGAGGCCGATATTCATCGCAATGTATTTCGTCCCTGGGGAAGTTATCAAGGCATTGATGTAGGCGAACGTTTCCAGGTCAAACGCATCGTGGTCAAACCAGGCGCTGCCTTGTCTTTACAGATGCATCACCACCGCGCGGAGCACTGGATAGTGGTCAAAGGCACCGCGCGCGTGACCAGAGGTGATGAGGTTACACTGCTCTCAGAAAATCAATCTACCTATATCCCAATAGGTGTCACCCACCGTTTGGAAAACCCCGGGACTATCCCATTGGAGATCATCGAGGTGCAGTCGGGCAGTTATCTTGGAGAAGACGATATCGTTCGATTTGAGGATCAGTACGGTCGCAAGCAGTAGTTCTTTGTAAGCGATTGATTTGAAAGAGCCCATTGTGTTTCCGGGCTGGAATCCCCTAATGACGGCATCGACGCTTTGTTGTATGCTTGGCCTTCCAAAAATCCACCCCCTCAGGGGCCTGTTGCAAACACATTATCAGTAGCGGTACCACGTGGCAGATCTAGCAAAAATTCGCAATTTTTCCATTATTGCACATATTGATCATGGTAAATCGACCCTGGCGGATCGCTTTATCGAGGTTTGTGGCGGCCTTACACAGCGGGAGATGGACTCACAAGTACTCGACTCCATGGATCTGGAACGGGAACGAGGTATTACCATCAAGGCCCAGAGCGTGACGCTGGAATATACCTCCAAGGACGGCAATACCTACCAACTTAACTTTATTGACACTCCGGGGCATGTGGATTTTTCCTATGAAGTATCTCGCTCGCTTGCTGCCTGCGAAGGTGCGCTCCTGGTCGTCGATGCTTCACAAGGGGTAGAGGCGCAGAGCGTAGCAAACTGCTATACGGCAATTGAACAAGGCCTGGAAGTTTTGCCTGTTCTGAACAAAATAGATTTACCCGCCGCAGATCCGGAGCGGGTGGTTCATGAAGTCGAAGAAATCATCGGCATTGGGGCCAGTGACGCGGTCAAAGTCAGCGCCAAAACCGGCATCGGCATCAACGATTTGCTTGAGCAATTGGTTCAGCGTATCCCGGCACCGTCTGGTGACAGAGACGCGCCCTTACAAGCGCTGATTATCGACTCCTGGTTTGACAATTACCTTGGGGTAGTATCATTGGTGCGCGTGATGAACGGCACCTTGGAGGTTAAGAAAAAACTGAAAGTGATGTCCACAGGACGCGTGCACCCAGTAGATTCAATTGGGATTTTTTCGCCTAAGCGAACCGAAACAGGGATACTGCGAGCGGGCGAGGTCGGATATGTCATTGCCGGAATCAAAGAGGTTGACGGCGCGCCTGTTGGCGATACGTTAACCTATGCAGATAAGCCCGCTGATAAGCCTCTACCAGGATTTAAGCCGATACAACCGCGCGTGTTCGCCGGATTGTTTCCGGTCACTGCCGAGCATTATGAAGATCTACGCGATGCGCTGTCCAAGTTGCGTCTCAATGACG
Source organism: Gammaproteobacteria bacterium (assembly GCA_029881255.1). Classification (NCBI taxonomy): domain Bacteria; kingdom Pseudomonadati; phylum Pseudomonadota; class Gammaproteobacteria; species Gammaproteobacteria bacterium. The sequence goes on from JAOUMY010000014.1 coordinate 58,433, forward strand.
CGGCTTTGTTTTATGAACCAGAAAATTCAACGGCCCTGGGTCTGGGCTTTCGATGCGGTTTTCTCGGTACTTTGCACATGGAGATTATCCAGGAACGACTCGAACGCGAATATGATCTGGAGCTGGTGACAACTGCGCCGACGGTTATCTACGAAATTGAACTCAAGGGTGGGGAAACGATACAGATCGACAAACCCGCCGATCTTCCTGAACCGAATAAGATAAATGAGCTGCGTGAACCAATTATCAACGCCAGCATACTGATGCCAAAAGATTATGTCGGTAATGTCATTAATCTATGTATAGAAAAACGAGGCGTACAAAAAAAGCTGCAGTATTTGGGCAATCAGGTGACGCTGGATTATGAGTTACCCCTGAGTGAAGTCGTGCTCGATTTTTTTGACCGTCTCAAGTCGGTCAGTCGCGGATATGCATCACTCGACTATCACTTTCTACGTTTTCAGGCGGCTGATCTCGTGCGCTTGGATATCCTTATCAACGGAGACAAGGTAGACGCATTGTCTTTGATTACACATCGTGAACAGGCTTTTTATCGCGGACGTGAATTGGTTGAAAAAATGCGCGAGATTATTCCTCGCCAGATGTTTGAGGTGGCGATACAGGCAGCAATCGGTTCACATATTATTGCTCGTTCAACTGTAAAGGCATTACGTAAGAATGTTACAGCCAAGTGTTACGGTGGTGACGCCACGCGTAAGCGCAAGCTTTTGGAAAAGCAGAAAGAAGGAAAGAAGCGCATGAAACAGGTTGGCTCTGTAGAAATTCCTCAAGAGGCATTCCTGGCAGTATTGCAAGTTGGTAAGGACAAATAGGGGATTCAATAGTGAACTTTGATTTTGCGAGCTTAATGCTGATTGCAGTTGTTATCACCGGTATTGTCTGGTTGATAGACATCTATCACTGGGCGCCAAAGCGTGCAGTCGAAGTAGCCAGATTGGAAGCATCTTCGGCGAGCGAAGAGGAATTGGAACAGGCGGCCAAAGAGTCTCTACTGGTCGAGTATTCAAAGTCATTCTTTCCCGTTATTTTGATTGTGTTGCTCCTACGTTCATTTCTGGTAGAGCCTTTTCGTATTCCGTCCGGTTCCATGATACCTACCTTGCGCGTGGGTGATTTTATTCTGGTGAACAAGTTTAGTTATGGCGTCAGATTGCCAGTGATAAATACTAAATTTCTCGATACGGGCTTACCTCAGCGTGGCGACGTTGTGGTATTTCGTTTTCCAAAAGACCCGAGCGTCGATTACATCAAACGCGTTATCGGTTTACCGGGTGACCGCGTCGAATATCGTAACAAGGTATTGTACGTAAACGGTCAACGCATCGAACACAAAGATATGGGACCGTTCATCGGAAATTCTGGTTTACCTATCCCTGGATTGGCGGTGCTGAACGAAACTCTTGATGGTGTTTCGCATACCATTATGCACGAGAGTGGTAAGCCGGTTTTTAATGGTTCAGTATTGGTACCTGAAGGCCACTATTTCGTAATGGGCGATAACCGCGATAACAGTAATGACAGTCGCTTTTGGGGTACTGTTCCAGAAGAAAATCTGGTCGGTCGGGCATTCATGATCTGGATGAACTGGAATTTTGACGAAGGCGGCATAGAGTGGTCGCGAATCGGTAATTCTATTGAATAAGTTCAGAGAGAGGCTGGTTTGAATCTCGATTACCGAAAACTCGTTGGCATGCTGGAATATGAATTCGAGGACGAGGCACACTTAGTTCGTGCGCTAACGCATCGTAGTGCCGGCAGTCGACACAACGAGCGTCTCGAGTTTCTTGGCGATAGCGTACTCAATTTCGTAATTGCACAGGCATTGTTTGAACGATTCCCCACAGCAACAGAAGGCGAACTCAGTCGCTTACGTGCTAATCTGGTTCGGGAAGCAACACTGGCTGATGTAGCGCGTACGCTAGACCTTGGTGAATATTTGCGCCTGGGCTCAGGCGAACTCAAGAGTGGAGGTTTCCGCAGGGGATCGATTCTAGCGGACGGCATAGAGGCAATTTTCGGTGCTGTTCTTTTAGACGGCGGTTTTCATGCTAGTCAAAAATTAATTCTCAGGCTTTATCAAGCGCGCATCGCGCTAGCCGATCCCAACGTCAATCTCAAAGACCCTAAAAGCCGTTTGCAGGAATATTTGCAGTCGGAAAAAAAATCTTTGCCGGAATATATTGTGTTATCTGTTGACGGAGCTCAGCACAATCAGTTGTTCAAGGTCGAGTGCCGGATACCAGAGTTGCAAAAGTGTGCCACTGGAGAAGGTCGAACGCGTCGAAAAGCAGAACAGGCAGCTGCAAAACTGGCCTTGGAACAACTAGAGGTAAAAGATAGTTGATAACACACTGTGGATTTGTGGCAATCGTCGGTCGTCCGAATGTAGGCAAGTCTACCTTGCTCAATCGAATACTTGGACAAAAGATTAGTATTACTTCGCGTCGTGCGCAAACGACCCGTCATCGCATATTGGGCATAAAAACTCACGACCACATTCAGACGATTTATCTAGATACGCCTGGAATTCATCGACAAGGCGGCAAGGAGATGAATCGTATAATGAATCGCACGGCGACGCGTAGTCTAGTTGATGTCGATGTAGTTGTGCTGGTGCTGGAAGGAACGCGTTTTACTGATGAAGATGAACTGGCTTTGCAGCAAATCAAGCGCCAAACGGCGCCTGTAATACTTGTCATCAATAAAGCGGATAAAATTAAGGACAAGGAAAAACTGCTGCCTTTCATTGCAAAAAGCGCCGAATCTTTTGCGTACGCGCACATCGTTCCTGTTTCAGCTAAAACGGGTAAGGGCGTTGATGAGTTGGAAAAAACCATCGAAACGTTTCTTCCTGAAGGACCAGGCTATTTCCCCGAGGACCAGATTACCGATAAGAGTGAACGTTTTCTGGCAGCAGAATTGATCCGCGAAAAACTCATGCGTCAACTTGGGCAGGAGTTACCTTACTCGCTCACGGTTGAAATCGAAAAATTTACTGAAGAGCAGGGTGGATTGCATATCGCTGCGCTGATTTGGGTTGAGAAAGATAGCCAGAAACGCATTGTCATTGGTAAGAAAGGCGAAAAGCTAAAAGAAATCGGCACGCTTGCCAGAGAGGATATGCAAAAGCTATTTGGAGCTAAAGTTTTTCTCGAGACTTGGGTCAGAGTGAAAAGTGGATGGTCCGATGATGTCAGGGCCTTGCGTAGTCTGGGCTATAACGATGACGACTGATCATCGAGTCGACCTGCAACCATCCTTTGTATTACATCTCAGACCCTATCGGGACACCAGCGCCATCGTAGATTTACTGACACGTGATTATGGTCGTGTTGCAGTTGTCGCGAAAGGTATACGCAGCGCCAAATCTAAACAACGTGGATTGTTACAAACCTTTTTTCAAGTCGAAGCATCTTGGCTGGGTAAAGGTGAATTGAAGACCTTGACCGGTGTGGAACCGGTTCACCACCATGTCTTATCCTCCACTGCACTCGTCGGAGCCTTATATGTCAATGAGCTGATCTTAAGGGTTTTGCCGACGTTAGATCCTTGTGAATCTCTCTACCACGCATATACTCAATTGCTTCAGGTTTTGCGCACTCATGACAATCTCGAAGTTGCCCTGCGTGTTTTTGAAAAATCTATGCTTGAAGCTCTGGGCTATGAATTAAATTTGTTGAGCGAAGCAAATACCGGAAGTGAGATAGAAAACGACGCCTATTACTATTATTTACCTGAACATGGGCCGGTACGCGCCAAACTACAGTCAACGGGTTTAAACGAAAGCTTTTGCGGACGGCATTTACTTGCCTTTGCACGTGACGATTTCGATGATCCCGCGACCCTCGCGGCTGCGAAACGAATTACACGTCTGGCCTTAAAGCCTCTGATAGGGGATCGACCACTGAAAAGTCGGGAGCTTTATCTTTCGATGAAACGACAACAGACGGTTGAAACCGAAGCCTAATTATAAGCCCGGCTGTGGTCCAAACGGTGGGTCCGTCCAGGTAAACGGCGCAGAACCAAAAATCGTACGCGTGGCAGCTGTGGCACCGGTTGAAAGGTTTTCATAGGCCTGATACGAAAACGAGCCATTTGCGCCACCCATGCCACCCATCGCTGCGGCAACACAGCCCGGACAAACCTGACCAATCCAAATGACCTGAACTTCGTTCCCTGCAGTCCATGAAACAGAACCACCCGCGGGGCCTCCTCCACCCATACCCATGGGAATACCTCCACCTGCACCAGGTGGTTGAGGTGGTACGGGAATGGTGCCACTTCCCCGTGGCGGAACCGTGAGTGTACCGCCGGGAGCCGCTGCGCCAGCACCAGTTCCTGTGCCTTGTGAGCCGGGGTTAGTCGGCGCGGGGTCTGCTCTACAGCGAGGTGGTTCCCCCGGTCTAATGTTTGTAGGCGGATCTGAGCCGCATGGAGGATCGCCTGCGCCCGTACTGGTGCCATTGACTCTCACCAGAGTGGACCCCGTATTCCCTCGCGGTGCGATGGTATTGGATGTACCCCCTGTTGTGTTTGATGCCGCTGCCATCATGCCCCCGCCGGCACCACCACCTGCACCGCCGCCAACCGCACCACCCATACCACCTGCCGCTGCAGGAAGACTGGCCGAACCTGAACGGACAAAGCTTCCAGATGCGCGGCGCAATACAAATGTGTGTATGTCCTGTCCACCCCCGTTACTCCCGTTCAAACGACCTGAGTTGGTGACGGACTGCCGAATACCAAAGAAATAACCGGTGACAGCGTCGTTTGGCCCTAGATGAGCGGTATAGTCGAAGGTGTAATCGAAACCAACGCCCTCGGGCGTGGTATCAGTGATTGTCTGACTAAGATCCACTGTTGGCGTGTTTGGGTCATCCGCCCAGCCAGTGTTGAGTACGATGGAGTAGTCCATATTGTATTCACCACGCTGGGTGATGATTTGTTTTAGCGCGGTACCGTCGACGTTACCAGGCGCGGATGACATCTCGACAAAATTCTCGAGTATCATTTCTCCATCTGTGCGGAGAACGCCGTCGGACACGATCAATTGTATAAAACGGCGACCTGTTCGTTGATCTGTCAGATAGCGTTGCAGAATACCGGTGTCCGAGACATTGGTAATACAGCTGTAGCCGCGAGGACAGGGGGCAGTAATTACACCTCGGCGATTACTCCAGCCATCGAATGGAACAGGTGGTGCCGGAATGGAGAGTGTAGGGAAAATTACCGTCAGGAGTAAAACGAGGGGCGTAAAAAAACGAACACTGTACGGCTTGCGCCAGCGTACGCGATTTGACCGGCGATTGTTTTTAGCTGTCTTCGCCATGTGTCACCTTCCCAACCCCACTTCTAGTTATGCGGAAGACGTGCCGTTTGGAAGAAACTCTAGAGAGAATCAATCATCATCACTGAAGCCGCCCCACGAACGGATTGGTTTTAATTACTTTTTTTGTCAAGTATAGTGCATCACCCATAGTGGTTCAACGCGACACTTTCCTTTCGAGGAGACTAGCGAGTGAATCTTATTCTAAGATGAGCATTCTATATATCTATTAAATACAGATAGTTGTGTTTTTTATGCCTAATTATGTATCGAGGAAGAGGCGATGATTTCCAGGCGCTTTTGTGTTGCCCCGATGATGGAATATACCGATCGTCATGAACGTTATTTTCTGCGCCTATTATCGAGCAAGGCATTGTTATATACCGAGATGCTGACCACCAGAGCCATACTCAATGGCGATCGAGACTATTTGCTGGGATATAACAAGGAAGAACACCCTATCGCCATACAATTAGGCGGCTCGGATCCAACAGAATTGGCGCAATGTGCCCGGATTTCCGAAGATTATGGCTATGACGAGGTGAATCTCAACGTCGGTTGTCCCAGTGACCGGGTGAAATCCGGGCAGTTTGGAGCAAGTCTCATGGCACATCCGTCCTTGGTTGCTGAATGTGTCCATGCCATGAAGAAAGCCGTGAGCGTCCCGGTGACTGTGAAGTGCCGGATCGGCATAGATGACATGGATAGCTATGACGATATGCGACATTTTGTTGATATAGTCGCCGAAGGAGGCTGTCAGGTATTTATCGTCCATGCACGTAAGGCCTGGTTGCAGGGCTTGAGTCCCAAAGAAAATCGGGAAATTCCACCGCTGCGCTATGAGGATGTTTATCGGTTGAAGCAGGAACGAAAGGATCTGGAGATCATTATCAACGGTGGCATTACCGATCTTACGCAGGTAAAGCATCATCTGGAGAAGACAGATGGTGTGATGTTAGGTCGGGCGGCATACCACAATCCATATCTTTTGGCAGAGGTCGATCAGCAACTTTATGGAGTAAACACCGCTGTTCCTAGTCGTTCCGAAATCCTACATTCTTTCTATCCCTATCTGCAGCGACAGTTGGATCTTGGTATTCCATTGAATGCCATTTCCAGACACTTGTTGGGTTTGTTTCAAGGGGTCGCAGGTGCGCGTGCCTGGAGACGCTATATAAGTGAAAATGCCTATAAGAAACAGGCTAATGTTTCCGTTCTTGAAACTGCTCTTTCCTTTATCGAATCAGACTGATCCGGTGCACGGGTAGGAAAAGCTGAGGAAAGCGTCTCAGTTTTGGCTGATCCTGTGTATGGAAGTAAAGAAATTCCTCGAAACGAGCGATATACAGCATAGAGGGTATTGCCAGTAGGTCAGGTTTAAAAGAAATAAACCAGATAGTTAGAGGGTATACCTGAATAGAAACATAAGATTGTTGCCGAACCTGAGGTTTTATTGGCCAGGCTTTTGCTGCACTTTGACCTTGAGTGGAGCACGCGCAGTGCGCAGAATCATATGGTAAAGATCGGAATTATTTGAAAAAATGTGGCGGTGGCGTTATTTGAAGTCTTTTGTTGAATAAAGTTTTTGGGCAAAAGATGAGGCTTCCGAACAAGTTAAAATACGGAAATCAGAAGCGTGGATAGGCGAGCATTTATCAAATCTTGTGTAATTGGAACGGCGAGCGCTGCGACAGCGACGTCATCGGGTATTATCCTGGCCGATATGAGCGACGCAAACCCGGAACAGGTGCGCGACTATCTGAGTAAGATTGAGAATTTTAATCATCACTTTGCCGACGACATCATCCTAACCGGGAAAAAGTTCGAGCTTCTTAAGAGCGTGGTTGCCCGACTGAAAAGACTACAATCCTATGTAGGCTATGCAAACTTTTCACTATTAAGCGTAGATAGCGCGTTCTATTACGCGAAGTTAGTTCCACGAATCGGTGAATTCACGGCAGAAGAACAGAATTTTCTGGAATCCTTGTTTTACACCAACGCCAAAGAATACGGCTTTCTCGGCGAGAAAGTATCGCTCAAATTTACTGAACGAATTCAAAACAGGGATTTAATCAAGATTCCGCGAACTGGCCACTTTATCTATCGCGGGAAGTCCCTGAAACTGTATAACCAGATCAAGAAAATGGTTGGTACCAATATTACGTTGACTTCCGGCGTGCGTTGTATCGTAAAACAGACCTTGCTGTTTTTAGATAAAGCCTATGAGTCCAAAGGGAACCTGTCTATGGCATCCCGATCACTGGCGCCGCCGGGACACTCATTCCATGGTATTGGCGATTTCGATGTTGGTAAAAAAGGATATGGATATCGTAATTTTACCGAGGATTTTGCTCATACTGACGAGTTCAAGCGACTTGAAGAGTTGGGCTTTATTCGCATCCGTTATCACGAGCGCAACCCATTTGGTGTGCGTTATGAACCTTGGCATATCAAGGTCGTTTAATACCAAGATAAGCGATTTTCTCTCCTTTACTCACACGCTATAATGCGCCATTTGGCGCATTCTGGTTGTGTTCCCATGGCAGTCGTATCAATTTTTAACCTGGCTAATTCCTGTCTGGTATCGGACACCGTCGATGAAAAAATACGATTGACTCAACACGCCTGGCAAGCGATTTCCGAAGATCAAGTGAGTTTTGACTGTGCTAATCGCCATCCAGTCCCTTTGGAGGCTGGGCGACCACTCAAACCAGATCTTGTGGAAACTTTCCAGGTTCCTAAGCGATCCATGACCAGCGATCAAAACCATCCCGCCTTCGTGCATGCACTGGCACATATTGAATTTAACGCCGTAAATCTCGCCTGGGATGCGGTTTGCCGATTCACCGATATGCCGAAAGACTTCTATCGTGACTGGGCCCGAGTGGCGGCAGAAGAGGCCTATCATTTTTCGCTACTTCGTGAATATCTGGTGTCACTCGGTTACGACTATGGCGACTTTGAAGCCCATAGCGGGCTTTGGCAAATGGCGATACTCACCGCCGATGACGTTATGCAACGCATGGCGTTGGTTCCCCGAGTGCTCGAAGCTCGTGGCCTGGATGTAACACCGGGCATGATCGACAAATTACGTCATCATAAACGAGACAGATTAGCGGACATATTAGATATTATTTACCGCGACGAGATTGGGCATGTGGAAATAGGTACGCGCTGGTTTAATGTTTTGTGCGAAACACGTGGATTGGACGCACAGCAAACTTTCGAGGAACTGATTGAACGGTTTGCCCAAGAAAAAATTCGTGCGCCGATAAATGTTCAAGGACGCAAGCAAGCGGGTTTTACGCAGGCAGAAATTGACTATCTCTACTCCTGCATTTGAAGGAAAAGGAAGAAATGATACTGAAACGTGTTGTTGTGATGTTGACAATCGTACTGGTATGGACATCCTGTGCCCACAATAAGGCGCAAGAAAATGTACAAACAGACACCGAAAGCGGCTGGGTTTTAGTCTTCGACGAGCATCGACCAGGAGAGCCGTCGGGCGAGGTTCGTATGTTGATAACCGCGAATTATCTACGCATCGACAGCGGGAAAGAAGAAGACGATTTTTTATTGTTTGATGTAAAACAAAACAAGATTTTTTCCATTGTTCATGAAGATGAAACCGCATTTCGTTTTGGTGACCAGGCCTTATCTGAAACACAGAATCCAAAACTGGAGTGGCGTGTAAAAAGTGAGCCGAGTAATGTTGTGGTTGATAACAAAGGCACGCAAAAATCAATTCATCATCGGATAACAATAAACGATCAGGATTGCATGTCAGTTATAGCAGTAGATGGATTCTTGCCCGAAGCGCTTGAGGTGTTGAAAGCCTACAGAATTGTGTTAGCAAGTGAACAAATGCAAGGGATGGAGTTTCAGGCAGGTGAGGATGTTTGTCACGCGGCGCTAAATATTGTCGAGCCTGCTTATACCTTGAAATTTGGATTTCCTATACGTGAGTGGAACGATAAAGGTTATCAGCGTTTTCTTACCCAATACCGTGCAGGTATCGTAATGCCCAATCATTTATTTTCTATCCCTGATCGCTATCGAAAATTTGGTTTTAATTGACATTACATACTTCAATTCTAACGTCGTCTGCTTGCTGAATATGTTCTATCATTAGTTGCAAAGATTGGCGGCCGCGAAATTCGTTTACGTCGAGGCGATAAGCGATATGAATCTGATTGCCGGCTTCAAATGGGACATAATCTGCACTAGCGTCAATGACGCCAAAAGCAATGGCGTCCAGCGCGTGAGTAGAGTCAAGCGGGCGTAGCCGCAACTTTAGGTGTTTTTCGCCTACGACTCGTTGCTCCAAAATGATGAAATAGCCATCGAATAGCGGTTCGGGAAAACTTTGTCCCCAGGGCTCTGCCGAACGTAGCATTTGTGCGATATCAATCGAAAAACTATCCTGTTCAAGTTCTCCATCTGAATGTATCGTTCCTTCGATTTCCTCATTCTCACTAATGCCTGAGATTTCTTCATCAAAGGCACTTGAGAATTGATCAAGGTTTTCAAGTGAAAGACTAAGCCCTGCCGCCATTGCATGCCCGCCAAATTTTTTCAATAGGCCAGGGTGACGTTTCGAGATGCGGTCAAGAATGTCTCGTATGTGTATACCCGGAATTGAACGTGCAGACCCTTTCACGTCAGCTGGATTATCTTGAGCAAAAACGATCGTTGGTCGGTGATAACGATCTTTAATGCGCGACGCGAGAATGCCAATAACGCCTTGGTGCCATTCCGGATTAAACAGGGTGATGCCTTTGGGAATTTCGTCGTTCGCCGAAAGGCGTAGTGATTCCAGAATTTCCAGAGCCTGTTCCTGCATTGCTGATTCGATCTGTTTGCGTTCGTTGTTTAACTGGTGCAACTGTTCTGCAAAAAGCCGAGCAGTGTGAAAATCGTCAGATAAAAGACATTGAATGCCGATACTCATGTCATCGAGCCTGCCAGCAGCATTTAATCGTGGCCCAATGGCAAAACCAAAATCGCTGCTGACGACGTTTTCGATACGGCGCCCACTAACTTCCAATAACGCGCGTATGCCGGGGCAAACCATACCGGCGCGAATGCGCTTCAAGCCTTGAGCAACCAATATACGATTGTTCTTTTCCAGTGGTACAACGTCGGCAACAGTTCCCAGGGCAACAATGTCCAGTAATTGTGCAAGATTAGGCTCTTCGATACCTAAGCTTGCGAACCAGCCAGTGTTTCGTAGGCGGGCGCGTAGTGCGAGCATGACATAAAAGATAACTCCGACACCTGCAGTTCCTTTTGCGGGAAACTCATCACCCGGCTGGTTTGGGTTGACGATAGCATCAGCGTCGGGTAGTTCATCGCCGGCCAGGTGGTGATCTGTTATCAGGACTTTTATGCCGAGTTGTCTTGCTCGATTCACGCCATCAATATTGGCAATGCCATTGTCCACAGTGACGATAAGCGTTGGATCGAGCTTAGCCGCCTCATCAACAATTTCCGGTGAGAGACCGTAACCAAATGCAAAACGATTTGGAACAAGAAATTCTACTTCCTGCGCTCCCATCATTCTTAATGCACGTACGGCAACTGCTGTGCTGGTTGCGCCATCGGCATCAAAGTCACCGATGATGACAATGCGTTGTGCCTGAAGCAGCGAGTGTTCAAGTAGATCACAGGCAGTATCTATCCCCTTGAGCAAGGAATAGGGCGCAAGTTGTTGCAGAGATTTATCGAGTTCGTCGACCGATACAATCTTTCGATTGCGATAAATGCGCGCCAAGAGGGGATGAACCTGATCGGTGTTGACGAGCTTTTCCGTTCCAGCACGATAGCGCAGGATGCGTTTTCGTATCATCTAGTGACCCGTACACAGGCGCCCCAAGCGGGGAGCCCGTTTATCCTTGGTTCATGCAATCAGATGCGTGAAAAAATGAGACTGGCGTTGGTGCCGCCAAAACCAAAACTGTTTGAAAGAATATTGTTCAGTTTGACATCGGTCATGTATTCGCGAACGACAGGCATGTCTTCCGCTGCTGGGTCCAACTGCCCGATGTTGGCAGATGCTGCAATGAAATTGTTCTCCATCATGATGAGAGAATAAATGGCTTCATTTACACCTGCGCCGCCCAAGGCATGGCCGGTCAACGATTTGGTTGAAGTGATGTAAGGAACTTCGCTACCGAAAACCTCACGTATGGCTTCCAGTTCTTTGGTATCACCAACTGGCGTACTGGTTCCATGGGCATTGATATAGTCAATTTTATTTGATGTCGTTGCCAGCGCCATTTGCATACAGCGCATAGCGCCTTCACCGGATGGGGCAACCATGTCATAACCATCGGATGTCGCGCCATAGCCGGTGATTTCGGCGTAGATCTTCGCACCACGTTTTACTGCATGTTCGTATTCTTCCAGGACCAGGATGCCACCACCGCCGGAAATGACAAAACCATCTCTTGTTGCATCATAAGGACGTGAGGCTGTTCCTGGCGTGGCGTTATATTTCGAGGATAGGGCACCCATTGCGTCGAACAACATGGTCATCGACCAATGTACTTCCTCACCGCCGCCGGCAAACACGATGTCCTGTTTACCAAGCTGTATCAGTTCCATTGCATTGCCAACGCAGTGAGCACTCGTGGCGCATGCGGAACTAATGGAGTAGCTAAGGCCTTTAATCTTGTAGCTGGTTGCTAGACATGCCGACGTTGTACTTCCCATAGTACGAGGTACCATGTAAGGACCAATTCGTTTCAGTCCTTTTTCGCGTAGCGTGTCGGCGGCAATAATCAGATTTTCATTCGATGCGCCGCCTGACCCGGTGATCAGGCCAGCGCGCGGATTTGAGACCAGGCTTTCATCGAGGCCGGCGTCTTCAATCGCCTGTTGCATGGCGATATAACTGAACGCCGCAGCATCCCCCATGAAGCGTCTTGCTTTGCGGTCGATGAGGGCGTCGACATCGATATTGATTGCTCCATGGACATGGGAGCGAAATCCCAGGTCTGCATACTCTTGACTAAAGACGATTCCGGATTTTCCTTCACGCAGGGATTTTTCAACCTCCTGCTTGTTATTCCCAATACTGGAAACAATACCTAATCCGGTAACAACAACCCGTCTCACTATAACACCTCAGTATTCATATTGTTGGTAAACAAGCCGACACGTAGGTTATTGGCAGCATAGATTTCCTGCCCGTCGACTTCCATGCTGGCATCTGCGATGCCCATGAACAGCTTGCGCATAATAACGCGTTTCAGGTCGATTCGGTATGTGATCATTTTGTTTTCAGGGGTAACTTGACCTGTAAACTTGACTTCACCAGATCCCAATGCACGACCTTTACCAGGTCCACCCATCCAGCCCAGATAGAAACCGACCAATTGCCACATGGCGTCCAGACCTAAACAGCCAGGCATTACTGGATCCCCCTCAAAATGGCACTCAAAAAACCACAGGTCAGGACTTATATCAAGTTCGGCAACGATTTGTCCCTTGCCATATCTACCTCCTTCTTTGGAGATGTGCGTGATGCGGTCAAACATCAACATCGGTGGAAGTGGAAGTTGAGCATTGCCAGGGCCGAACAACTGGCTATGTCCGCAGGAGATGAGTTCCTCTCGTGTAAAGCTACTTTGTTGGGTCATAAATGCTTATATCTCAATCGTTTGTTACTTCTGACGCGACGGTTTTCGCGGCCCCGCATACCATAACACAAATAGTACTAATGGGGGATATTGTTTCAGCGAAATTTGAGGGGTTCAATTCCTTGTTAAACCGTAGGGATTTGTTGTATCCCACATTTGAAAAGTAAAAACGCGTTTCTACATTTTCGTGTGTTGGAAATTTGCGGGAATGTTTACATCGTCCGGAAACATCGAATACGTTTTTTTGCATTGGAATAAAAATTTCGATCAATTTAAGTGTCAACATTGTTACAAAATGTATCAATTGAGCATATTAATTCACCAAGTATTGTATTTGGTAATTTAACATTTATAGTTTATTTAACAGTAAATTACACTGAGAGCTATTCATGTGGAATGTCGTACTCATGGCTACAACTATCGTTGCGACGACATTGCTGCTATTTCTGATTTATCGCAATACACATAGAAAGGAAGAAGATCGCAGTATTTCTTTGACCTCTTTATTTGTGCGTACACTCGATCAACTCAAATCCTCTGCATTTATTGTGTCTGTTTCAACCGGACGGATTACCTTTTGTAATGCTTTTTGCTTGAGGGAACTCGGGTTTGAACGTCCAGATATCATTGGGCATACCGTGGATATTTTGGAGGTTGATGGCGTCCTGTTAACCCTGCGCAATCAATTTAAAAAACTGCTGGCCGACAACGATGAGTTTCTTTATTTCGATACCCTTTTGAGGGAAAAAAATGGGGGTACGCGTGCATTCGAAGTTTTTCTGCAAAAAATGCAGGGCGACGATGATGATCAGTTTTTCGTAGCGATTATGCAGGACATTACCGAGAAAAAACGCATAGAGAAATTGCAACACCAATTAATTTCCACGGTAAGTCATGAATTGCGAACACCGTTAACTTCGATAAAAGGTTCTTTAGGTCTTTTGGATAGCCGTGACTTGGACAAGTTGCCCGAAAAGACTAAGTTTTTAATTGAAATGGCGCGTAAGAACTCAGATCGTTTGATGTATTTGATCAACGATATTCTGGACTTGGAACGGTTTCGTCACAAAGATGTGACGCTTAATCTCAAAGACACCGACTTGTCACTTGTCATTCGTGAATCGATCGCCGCGATACTCCCTTATGCCAAACAGTTTGATATCACGATTGCCTATGTTGAATCGATGTCATCCGTCATCGTTCGCGCAGAGGCCGAACGTATGCTTCAAGTGTTAAACAATCTATTGTCCAATGCGATCAAATATTCGCCTCGTGGTTCTATCGTTCATGTGAATACACAATTGGTAGGCGAACGCATACGAGTGAATATCACCGATGAGGGAAAAGGCATTCCTGAAAGTATGCGTGAGAGCATTTTTCAACCCTTTAGTCGCAGTATCGACAACGATAGTCAGATCATCGGTACCGGCTTGGGATTGCCTATTTCAGTTGCCATCATCAAGGCGCACAATGGATTTTTGAGTTTTGATTCTCAAGAAGGTGTTGGTACACGATTTTATTTTGAGTTGCCCATAGTGTCAGTAGAACGACGCAATGAAAACTTGCTCGTTACCGGCGAAGAAAACGCCAGCATGTAAGCTTTTAAAGTTTGCCTGGTCTAATCAGGCCGCCCAGACCCATATTCACGATTTCTTCAGTAAGCATATTGCGTATATCTCTGGCGCTATTCATTTGCAGGGCATCGTTAAGCAAGGCATTCGCCTGTTTGAAAGAAATGTTGCGGATGACCCATTTAATTCTTGGGATCGCGACGATACTCATACTTAGGCAGTCCAGGCCCATTCCGACAAGCAGGATAGCCGCAGCCGGATCACCTGCCATTTCCCCGCAAACGGTAACATGTACTCGATTTTTATTTGCGTATTGAACGACGTGCTGTACCGCCTGGATAACCGCCGGGTGTAAACAGTCGAAAAGGTCGGCGACATTGGAATTATTGCGATCTACCGCGAGTAAATACTGTACCAGGTCATTGGTGCCGATAGAGAGATAATCGACTCGCTTGGCTATAACGTCAGCTTGATATACCGCTGAAGGGACTTCTATCATGGCGCCAATTTTGGGTGGTTTGATGTCCCGATGTCCTGCCTCCAGAAGTTCAGTACGGGCGCGATGAATGTATTTCAATGCCTCGTCGACCTCGGTTACGCTCGAAATCATCGGCAACAGAATATGCAGATTGTCCAGGCCCTCGCTTGCTCTTAACATCGCGCGTATCTGCGTAAGAAAAATATCTGGCCGATCAAGACTGATCCGTATGCCACGCCAACCAAGAAACGGGTTGTCTTCTTTTATTGGAAAATAGGACAGGCTTTTGTCACCACCAATGTCGAGGGTACGCAACGTTACCGGACGAGGAGAAAACTGTTCCAGTACTTGCCGGTAAATACCGGTTTGTTCATCTTCTCCAGGAAAGCGGTCACGTATCATGAAAGGAAATTCGGTGCGATAGAGTCCGATTCCTTCCACCGCCAGCTCGGCAACGGAAGTGATATCAGATAATAGTCCGGAGTTGACATACAGTGGGATGCGGATGCTGTCCAGGGTTTCAGCGGGCTTATCCTTCAGGTCACGCAACTCATCGGATAACTCCTGTTCTTCCAGGATTAGCCGTTTATATTCGTCGATGATATTGGAAGACGGCGAACGATAGACCAATCCCTGATAGCCGTCGACGATGGCTTGCTCCGCTTCCAGCTTCGCGCAGGGTAAATCCTTGGCGCCCATAACAGCCGGAACACCAAGCGCACGCGCCAGAATTGCCGCATGAGAGGAACCTGATCCTTTGGTTGAAACAACTCCCGCCAGACGCTCTGGCGGAACTTCCATAACCGCAGAGGCAGTCAGTTCCTCGCTAACTAAAATCGTTTTCTCAGGATAGGTTCGGTTGCCTGAGGCTTTGGACTGGATGTGAACCAGGATGCGATTGCCGAGATCGCGAATATCGTCTGACCGTTGCCTGAGATAGGCGTCTTCCATAGCATCAAAGGCGTGAACCTGTTCATGCACCGTGTCACGCAATGCGGTAGAGGCCATGACTTTATTTTTGCGTATACGTTGTATGGTGACGCCAAGTAGACTGTTACTCTTCAGTATCATTGTATAGGCATCGATCAGCGCGCTGTTTTCCGACGGCAGTTTGCTGATACGTTTTTTAAGCTGTTCAATATCGTTTAGGGTAGTGGTAACGGCCTGTCGAAAAACACGTACCTCCTCCTCAACATTATCGGTAAAACGATTCGGTACCGCTGCCAGATCGGCAGGTGGATAAACCACCACCACCGTACCAATGCCTACGCCAGGCGCGCCAGGTAGGCCGCGAAAAGGTTTGTCGCTATTTTGTATGGGCTTGCCCATATCGTCGAGGCTGCCGAGGGCTTGAGCGTGAGCGATGGCGCCGGCAAGTTGGGCAGCCATGGTGACCAATAGCGTGAGTTCGTCTTCTTCCAGTTGTCTTTGTTCACGGCGCTGTACAACCAGCACGCCCAAAACCTGGCGATGATGAATAACGGGAACACCGCAAAAACCGTGATAGTGTTCTTCGCCGGTATTCTGTAGAAACTTATAATCAGGGTGAATTGGCGCATTGTCGAGATTAATCGGTTCTGCGCGACGGGTCACCAGACCAATCAAGCCCTCAGTCAGCTTCAGCCTGACACGAAACACGGAATCGGGATTAAGACCGTCGGTGGCCATGAGAATATTGGTTTGGGTTATGTGGTCTGTGAGGTATACCGAACAGACGTCCGAATTCATGACCTGTTTGACGCGCAAAACAATGGTGTTTAACGCCTGATTCAGATCTTCGGCAGCACTAACTTCCTGGACAATTCGTCTGAGTGTTTCCAGCACATCAATAACCCACGTGGTTGTTTAAACAATGCGTATTGCGTTCGTTTCTGATTTTCCAGTACGTTTGTAGCGGTTATTGTTGTACTAGCGATTTTTTGCCGAGTGCGGATGCCTGTGTTGCCCCAATAGTGGCGCGAACTCGCTCAAGGCCGATTCGTAAACATCTCTTTTAAACGACACGACCTCGTTTAAAGGGTGCCAGAAGTCAACCCAGCGCCAATCATCAAATTCCGGGTTGTTGGTCTGGTCAAGACTGATATGGGTTTCGTCGCCTATGAGACGCAGCAAAAACCAGATCTGCTTTTGTCCTATACATAGCGGCTTACTGCCATGTCGAATTAAATGTCGGGGCAGGCGATAGCGCAGCCAGTCAGGTGTCGAGGCTAAAATTTCCACATGTGTTTGCGCCAATCCGATTTCTTCCCATAACTCTCTAAACAATGCTTGTTCAGGAGATTCTTCCGACAATATACCCCCCTGAGGGAATTGCCATGCGTCCTGGCCGATACGCCGGGCCCATAGGACCTGACTGTGTTTGTTACACAGTACGATGCCTACATTCTGTCGATAGCCCTCTTCATCGATCATTCAGTCAATTCCGGCTGCAAAAAAAACATGGTTAGACATTCTTCCATAAATATATGTTAGACATCAAATTTTCTATGACTGGAGTGTGTATTGTTTTGTCGTTAGAATTCAGCCTCCTATAGGGGGCTGTTGAATTTAACCGCACATTTGAGAGGTGAAAAGTGAGTCTCGCAATATTTGACCTGGATAACACGCTCATTGGCGGTGATAGTGATCACCTATGGGGCGAATTTCTCATCCAAAAGGGCGTGGTCAACGCCGACTATTATCGACAGCAGAACGACAAATACTATGAGGCCTATAAGCAGGGAAATCTGGACATCATGGCCTTTCTTCAATTCAGTCTCCGGCCATTGGCGGACAACCCCCTAGAAAAAATGCTCGAACTGCGCGAAGAGTTTATGCGCGACAAGATTGAATTGCTACTTCTGCCGAAGTCCTTTGAGCTTCTGTCACGGCATCGGGAACAGGGGCACTATTTATTGATAATTACGGCTACCAATCGCTTTGTTACCGAGCCCATCGCACAACGACTTGGGGTAGATGAATTGCTCGCTACCGAACCAGAATTTGTCGATGGTAAATATACCGGCAGCGTATTTGGAACGCCTTGTTACCAGGCGGGCAAGGTGACGCGCTTACGCCAGTGGCAGGAGAAACAAGCGCAAACAAAAGGAGAAACCTGGTTCTACAGCGATTCTCATAACGATTTGCCCTTGCTCGAATTGGTCGATCATCCTGTCGTAGTCGATGCCGATGACATTTTACTCGAGCAGGCAAAAACGCGGAACTGGCTATCGATCAGTTTGCGGTAGTGGTTCCATATTGATAATGCGAACTGTTTTGCCATTGCGATAGTAATTGGAAACGCCAGGAAGGAATTCCAGCGTGAATCTGACACGCAATCGATCCTTTAGTAGCTTGGGAAACTTCTTACTGTTGAACGGATAATACTGGGTGCCGTCTTCCGCCTCGATGCTAAAGTAACCTCTGCGTTCGATGTGATAAACCATAACGCCCGTGCTGCGGATGATATTGCCGTTTTGACCAAGGCGGTTTTCGTCGCCATGATGGGTTTTTATGCCATTGAAGAATTTCGATACTATTTGACGCATAGCTATTCTCGCGAAAGAACTATTTCACCAACAGCAGATTCGGATCGACTCGGGCATCATTGAGGCTGACCCCCCAGTGCAAATGGGGACCAGTAACACGGCCAGTCATTCCGACGCTGCCAATTATCTCTCCCGTTTTTAACTGCTGGCCTTTGGTGACTTTGATATTGTCCATGTGGCAGTACATCGTGACCAATCCCTGGCCATGATCGATAAAAACGGTATTCCCATTAAAAAAGTAATTGCCGGTTTCAATCACTGTTCCCTTGGCGGGTGCTTTAATCGGTGTGCCTTTCGGCGCAGCGATATCCAGACCACTGTGCGGCTTGCGCGCTTGTTTATTGAAGAATCGGCGCAGGCCAAACGGGCTGCTAATGCGGCCTTGCACAGGCAGTGTCAAACCTGTTTCTACATCGTCAGTGTCGCGCCAGAACTTTAACGCCTCGTTGATGAAGGAACGTTCTTTCTCAATGCGTTCAAGGTCTTGGGCGTTTGGATTGACCATTCGTTTGTTCTTAACGGTGAGGTGTTGCTCCTTGTATTTCTTGGCTGCAACCCGGAAGTTGGCCTGGGCCTTTAACCCCCCAGTCTCGATACGGAGCGTATGCTCTCCTGGCTCGGCGGTCAGAGGGATGCCGACGATGGCGTACCACTGGTTTTGCGATTTCAACACCATCACCGGTTTTTCTTCGTAATAGGCTCGTGGGCTGGAGGCCGCGTTGTTCGGCAAGGTGATGATGGCGATGCCACCGGGGACTGGGCTGGATTGGGGGAGACGGGCAAATACAGGTTGAAGCGTCAGGAGTAGGGACAGAGCCAATACAATTCTATTCAAGTTGCGTTTCCTCCACTTTTGCAATGAGAGTTCCGTGGCCCAGGCGCGCTTTTATCCGCGTTCCGGTCGGCGCGGTGTCAATATGTTGTACGAGTTGCTGGTTATCGTCGCGGGTAATGATGGCATAACCCCGTTGTAGCGTGGCCAATGGGCTGATGGTATCGAGACTATGCGCCAATTTACCGAGAGCCGTGTGCTGGTTATGCAAGATCTGTTTCATTGTGCGGCGCAGCTGTTCTGCTGAGGTCTCAAATCGCTGGCTATGGCGCATGAACTGCGCGCGTGGGTTGTGCTGCTGCAATTGCGCCTGCCTGGATAGTACGATCAAGCCCTTTTGTTTGAGACTACGTTGTAAGGCCTGGGCCAGGCGAAGCTCCAGTTCGTCGGTTTTTTGCGCCTTTTCTTCCAGCGTTTGTGATGGATGTTTCAATCGGGCGCTAAGCCACTTGAGTTCCTTCGTCAGCTGCCCAATTCGGTTATGGGTCAGCATTCGGTTTCTTCTATCCAACTGCTCGACAAGTTGACGTAATGCTTGTTGCTCTGGAACAGCAAGTTCTGCAGCGGCAGATGGCGTCGGTGCGCGCTGGTCGGCGACAAAGTCGGCAATCGTGAAATCGATCTCGTGCCCAACGCCACTGATAACAGGAATCGCCGACGAGTATACGGCGCGTGCGACGATCTCCTCGTTAAATGGCCACAAATCTTCCAAGGAACCGCCGCCACGTGTCAGTATTAAGACGTCACATTCTCCGCGACTATTTGCCTTGGCTAGCATGCTGGCAATTTTTTGCGCGGCACCTTCGCCCTGTACCGGGACCGGATAGATAACGACGGACACATGTGGGGCTCTACGTTGTAGTACGCTCAAGATATCGCGTATCGCTGCGCCAGTGGGCGAAGTGATGACACCTATTGTCTGTGGATGAGCGGGTAGTGCTTGTTTTGCAGAAAGCTCAAATAAACCTTCCGCCTGTAGACGTGCTTTGAGACGTTCGAATTCCCGCTGTAGCGCACCGGCGCCGGCTTCTTCCATATCTTCGACGATGAGTTGGTAGTCCCCACGCGGCTCATACAGACTTACCTGCGCACGAACCATCACTTCCATTCCGTTCTGGGGGCGCAAACTCAAGTGGCGATTGCGCGGTTTGAACATCGCTGCGCGCACCTGCGCCTTATCGTCCTTGAGCGTGAAATACCAATGCCCCGAACTTGGGATGGCAAGGTTGGAGATTTCACCCTGTATCCACATGAGTGGGAAGGCCTTGGCCAGCATGGATCTTACATCTCTGTTCAGATCTGAGACGGAATATATAGTGCGGTTCTGGGATGTGTCGCTTTGCATATCACTCACTGGAAATGAAAACGCCGCCCAGATGGCGGCGTTTTTAAATTAGATACCGTATTGGTTTAGAACAACCAAGGTCCGGCGTTTTGCTGGTCGGCAGCCTGCTTTTGGCCAAGTTCACCTTCAGATTTTGCCTTCTTCAGCAATTTTGTTGCTTGTGCGTAATCGCCATCTTCCTTTGCTTGCGCAGCTTTCTTCAGGAATTTGTCGCTATCACGCCATTCATGCCCCGACTTCTTTGCAGCCTTTACGGCGGCTGCAGCGTCTGCTTCCAGCGCATCGAATTCCGGTCCACCACCGGTGATAGCACATCCTGTAGCCAATAAAACAGCAAACAACAACGATAGTTTCTTCATAGTCCACTCCTGCTAGCGATTATTAATCTAATTGGAATTACTTATAAATTATCAAATTGTCTTTATTGTTTAATACGATAGTACTAAATTCCCATAGGCTACCGGTTTACCGCAGTCAGGTCAAACGGTATAATCCCGCGCTTATTTTTTAACCAGAGATCCTCCTCATGCTGCGTATCGAGCAAGAAGCCCTTACATTCGACGATGTTTTACTGATTCCGGCTCATTCGACAGTCCTGCCCAAGGAAGTCAATTTAAAGACCCGGTTAACTCGCGAAATCGAGCTGAATATCCCACTGGTCTCTGCAGCGATGGATACCGTCACTGAAGCGAGACTGGCAATAGCCATGGCACAGGAAGGTGGCATTGGCATCATCCACAAGAATATGACTGGGGAACAACAGGCCGCACAGGTGCGCATGGTAAAAAAATATGAGAGCGGGGTAATCAAAGAACCGATTACGGTAACTCCCGATACCAGTATCCAGGAAGTGATAGACATTACACGTGTTCATAATATTTCCGGCGTGCCGGTCGTTGATCAGGGCAATAATCTGGTCGGTATCGTCACCAGTCGTGATTTACGCTTTGAAACCAATATGGTCAATCCGGTGTCGAGCATCATGACGCCCAAAGACAGGCTGGTCACGGTCCAACAAGGGGCATCAACAGACGAAGTACTCGGGCTGCTACACAAACATCGAATTGAAAAGGTACTGGTGGTAAATCGCAGTTTTCAACTGAGTGGCATGATTACGGTCAAAGATATCCAGAAATCCTCCGACTTTCCCAATGCATGTAAAGATGATCAGGGTCGTTTACGTGTTGGCGCTGCGGTTGGAACCGGTGCTGGGACTGAGGAACGTATCGCCGCTCTTGTCGAGGCTGGTGTCGATGTCGTTGTAGTAGACACGGCGCATGGTCATTCTCAGGGCGTACTTGATCGCGTTGCCTGGACGAAGAAGAATTTCCCTCAATTGCAGGTGATAGGTGGCAATATTGCCACAGCGGCGGCGGCCAAGGCTTTGGCCGATGCAGGTGCTGACGCGGTAAAAGTCGGTATTGGTCCTGGCTCCATCTGTACGACGCGTATTGTGACTGGCGTTGGTGTACCACAAATTTCAGCGGTAGCGAATGTCGCAGCAGCTTTGCACGGTACGGGTATTCCACTCATTGCCGATGGCGGTGTGCGTTTTTCCGGTGACCTTGCCAAGGCCTTGGTTGCCGGCGCGTATTCAGTGATGGTAGGTAGCATGTTGGCCGGTACGGAAGAGGCACCAGGCGAAGTCGAACTCTATCAGGGGCGTTCATATAA
The DNA here is from genome assembly GCA_029881255.1 of Gammaproteobacteria bacterium. Lineage (NCBI taxonomy): Bacteria > Pseudomonadati > Pseudomonadota > Gammaproteobacteria > Gammaproteobacteria bacterium. The sequence continues at coordinate 80,850 of JAOUMY010000014.1, forward strand.
ATCTTATCGTGGCATGGGTTCTCTAGGAGCGATGGCGCAGGCTCAGGGCTCCAGCGATCGCTACTTTCAGGACAGTAACCAGGGCGTTGAAAAACTGGTTCCCGAAGGCATCGAAGGGCGCGTACCTTACAAAGGCAGCATGTCAGCCATTGTTCTTCAATTGATGGGCGGTATTCGAGCATCGATGGGTTATACTGGTTGCGCGACTATCGATGAGATGCGCACCAAACCGCAATTTGTTCGTGTCAGCAATGCCGGTATGCGTGAAAGCCATGTGCATGACGTCGCGATTACCAAGGAAGCGCCTAACTATCGCGTCGACTAAAATAATCTGGAGAATTCGGTCTTGAAAAAAGCAGGTAGTCTGGAGCGGGTTCTCGAGGATCTTCTGTTCAGAAGTCGCTGGATACTGGCGCCTTTTTATGGCGTGCTGGTCGTCACCATCGGTATGCTTCTGGTCAAGTTTTTCCAGGAATTCATCACGTTCATTCCGCAATTACTCGAAGCGGATTTTCGTACCGTTATTTTAAAGATTCTGGTGTTAGTCGATCTAACTCTGGTATCGAACCTATTATTGATTATCGTGTTTAGCGGTTACGAAATTTTTGTGTCGAAAATCGACACTGCCGGTCATGAAGACAGGCCGAAATGGATGGGCAAGGTCGATTTCTCGGAACTGAAGATTAAGCTATTCGGTTCTATCGTCGCCATTTCTGGAATCGAACTGCTTAAAGCATTTATGCTTATGGAAAAACAGGATAACTATGAGTATGTCGGGTGGTTAGTCGGTATTCATTTGACCTTTGTCGTTTCAGGCTTGTTGTTTACCTATATGGAAAAGGTTGCAGCGACAACGAAAAAGTTGGAATGTGAAGCCGAGTCTATACTCAATCATGATCACAACTCGGGTGAAAAGGAAAAGCATTAACAGAATATAGTGCAGTGGTGTGTCACGTGGAGTAGGCGACAAGGCCTATGAAACTCGCTGTGAATACATCCCTGTCGCCTACGGTTTCATAGGCCTTGTCGCCTACTCCACGTGACGGGCGAGATAGCAGTTTTTTTCTAAGAGTGAAGTTTATGCACGCTGATATTCATGCCCACAAAATTTTGATCCTGGACTTCGGTTCTCAATATACCCAGTTGATCGCACGTCGTGTCCGCGAAATCGGTGTGTATTGCGAAATCTATCCCTACGACGTAGATGACGCCGATGTCGCATCTTTCGGTGCAAAAGGGATTATCCTTTCCGGTGGCCCTGAATCAGTACACGGCGATTTTGCACCCAAGGCACCGCAAGCGGTATTCGATAGCGGCGTGCCGGTGCTCGGGATTTGTTATGGCATGCAGACCATGGCCGCACAACTCGGCGGAAAAGTTGAAGCCTCGGATGAACGTGAATTTGGCTACGCGCAGGTACGCGCGCGCGGTCACACCAAGCTATTAAAAGACATTGAAGACCACACCACCGAGGAAGGCTATGGCATGCTCGATGTGTGGATGAGTCATGGCGACAAGGTTACCCAGTTGCCCGACGGTTTCAAACTCATGGCCAGTACCGAGAGTGCACCGATTGCCGCTATGGCCGATGAGTCACGTGATTACTACGCAGTTCAGTTCCATCCCGAAGTTACACATACCCGTCAGGGCGGTCGCATACTGGAACGTTTCGTTGTCGGCATCTGCGCGTGTGAAACGTTATGGACGGCAGACAATATTATCGACGATAGCATCGAAAACGTGCGCAAGTCAGTCGGTGACGATGAAGTGATACTCGGTCTGTCGGGTGGTGTGGATTCATCTGTTGTTGCTGCGCTATTGCATCGTGCTATTGGCGATAAGCTGACCTGCGTATTCGTCGACAACGGTCTACTTCGGTATCAGGAAGGTGATCAAGTCATGAACACCTTCGCCAAGCACATGGGTGTCAAAGTCATCCGTGTCGACGCAGAAGATCGTTTTCTTTCCGCATTAAAAGGCGAGGAAGACCCGGAGAAAAAGCGCAAGATCATCGGTAATCTGTTCGTGGAAATCTTCGACGAAGAGGCAAACAAACTTTCGAATGCCAAGTGGCTAGCACAAGGCACGATATATCCCGATGTCATCGAATCTGCTGGATCCAAGACCGGCAAAGCACACGTCATCAAGTCACACCACAACGTGGGTGGACTGCCTGAGCACATGAATCTGAAACTGGTCGAGCCGTTGCGTGAATTGTTTAAAGACGAGGTGCGTAAACTCGGCGTTGAACTCGGTTTGCCATACGACATGGTTTACCGTCATCCCTTTCCTGGCCCAGGTTTAGGTGTGCGCATACTCGGTGAAGTTAAAAAGGAATATGCGGATCTATTACGTCTAGCTGACCACATCTTTATCGAAGAACTTCGTAAACACGACTTGTATGACAAGACCTCGCAAGCCTTTGCGGTGTTTCTGCCAGTAAAATCGGTTGGCGTCATGGGTGATGGTCGCTGTTACGATTATGTAATCGCCTTGCGTGCAGTCGAAACCATCGATTTCATGACGGCGATCTGGGCGCGTCTGCCATATGATTTTCTGGACCACTGTTCGCGTCGTATTATTAATGAGATCAAGGGTATCTCGCGCGTGGTGTATGATATTTCCGGTAAACCGCCGGCGACGATTGAGTGGGAATGATTTGTCGCGATGTCTGCTGACCTTGACCAGAAATGGATGCAATATGCCTTAGAGCTGGCGAGCCGGGCAGAGCAACAGGGTGAAGTGCCGGTAGGCGCCGTCATCGTCGCCAACGATCAGGTCCTGGGTGAGGGATGGAACCAATCGATCTCGCTCAATGATCCCACCGCGCATGCGGAAGTTATCGCCCTGCGCTCGGCAGCGCAACAGATACAGAATTATCGCTTACCGGCGGAGAGTACGCTGTATGTGAGCCTGGAGCCCTGCCCCATGTGTGCCGGTGCGATGGTCCACGCGCGTATCGGGCGTCTTGTGTATGGTGCTTCTGATCCGCGGACAGGCGCGGCAGGTTCGGTGTTTCAAATCGCCTCAAACGAAAAACTGAATCACCGTATGGAGGTTCAATCTGGCGTTTTGGAAGCCGAATGCGCGTCGTTATTGCGTGACTTTTTTCGGGTACGCAGGAATTCATCCTCTCCCTCTAATTGAACTCTTCGCCATGTGATCTCAAAAGATCATAGGGGTATGGTGTTTACGCCGTGGACAACGGGCGCAAATTCTTACATCATAGTCGCCCGAATTGCGTTCAGGATACCGCCTATGGAAACACTTAGTTTCGAAGAAGCCCGTGTCATCGGAGTGCTCATCGAAAAAGAAAAGACCACCCCCGACGTCTACCCCATGTCCCTGAATGGTTTAACCACCGCCTGCAATCAAAAAAGCAATCGCGAACCCGTCGTCAATTTTAGCGAAACACAGGTACAACAAATCCTCGATGGTTTGATTGCCAGACGACTTGTCCTCGAGGAGAGCGGACGGGGCAGTCGCGTCATAAAATACAAACATCGCTTTGCCAATTCCGAATTCGGCGAATTGCGTCTCTCCGATCAGGAGTTGGGTATATTAACCGTTATGTTTTTGCGAGGCCCACAGACCCCCGGTGAATTGCGCAGCCGTACCAATCGCCTGTGTACGTTTAGCGACGTCAGCCAGGTAGAACAAGTGCTCAACCAGTTAATACGTCGCGATGACGGCCCTTTCGTGATGCGCATGGAACGTGAACCCGGACGCAGAGAAAGTCGTTATGCGCATTTGTTTAGTGGAGACAAAATCGCGCCATCGAAAAATACCTACGCCAGTGTTGACCACGAAATGAATCTTGAAGAGCGCGTGTTTGCATTGGAACAACGACTGGCTGAGTTAGAGGATCGTCTGGCGGCGCTTGAGCAAGAATAAAAAGCCTGTACAATTAACGCTAATTTCTAACGGAGGTCAGGAAACCATGAGTAACGATATCGATATTCCTAAATGGGACATCGCCCTTGAAGGCCTGATCAAAGAAGAACAACAGCATTTAGGGCGTGGTTTGAAACTGGACGATTTCATCCGCCTCGCCAAAGACAATGCCATTCGTTTCGATGATATTATCGTGACCTTATTGACCTTGTGTATTGAAGGGTGTTGGCAATATCACGATGCCAGCGGCAAGCCTCATCAAATTACCCAAGATGAAATGAACAGTCTGTTTGTCGCGGGGCGCATCAAACAGGAAGATATGACCGACTACGTAGGCAGCTGGTCGGCAAAATAAACCAGGTATCCACTGCTGAAGTCATGTAGTGCGCGAGTAGGGCTCAACAAAATACAAAATGCTCAATTACTCGGCGTAAATTGTGATTTTTCATTTGTTGTTGCCCTGTTCTAACTCGCTAGCCAACTTAGTCCGAGGATACTTGTGTCCAGTATGTCTCGTTGATTGGGTCGCTGTATGAGTTGCCGGATTGAATTTGACATGAAACGCCAACTATTCGCCTTTATTCTTTTCATCGCCTCACCGTGTCTGGGGATGGCTGCTACGGTATATCCAGCAATCGATGTCCAAATGACGTTGGAAAAAGTGTCTGAACATGTTTATTACGTTCAAGGCAAAGCCGGTATCGCGACGGACAATAAGGGCTTTATCTCTAATGCGGCAGTTGTCATTTCCACCAACAGTGTGTTGGTGTTTGATGCCCTGGGTTCTCCTTCCCTGGCCGCAAAGCTCGTCGAACAGATTCGACAGCTAACAGCCAAACCCATAACCACTGTTTTTATCAGTCATTATCATGCAGACCATATTTATGGTTTGCAGGTGTTGAAGGAGCAGGGTGCAACCATCTACGCGCCAAAGGGCGCCGAACGATATTACAATTCCGAATTTTCGGATGCGCGTTTGAATGAGCGCCGCAAATCGCTTTCACCCTGGATAAACAAAGACACCCGTGTGGTAAAACCCGATCAGCTATTGGAAGGCGATCAGGAATTCAAACTCGATGACCTCACGATGGATGTGATTCAGTTTGGTTCAGCGCATTCGGATAGTGATCTGGCCTTGTACATTAAACAGGACGACGTGCTGCTCAGCGGCGATCTGATTTTTACTGGCCGGATTCCTTTCGTGGGTGGTAACGAGATCGAAAACTGGATTGCGAAAATTGATTACCTGGCCAAGATACCCGCAAAACAAATCGTTCCCGGACATGGTGGTGTTTTTACTTCCCTGGAACAAGGCGCAGATCTCACGCGCTCGTATCTGATTCTATTACGTGATTCCATGAACGCAGCGGTAGACGATTTGATGTCTTTTGAAGATGCTTATAGCGCGGTGGACTGGCGTCGCTTCCATAAACTCCCGGCGTTTGAACGTGCCAACCGAGGTAACGCCTATCGCGTGTTTCTTGCCAGTGAGGCAAAATCGCTTAGCAAGTAAGGCATCGTTACAGGCCAAGATTGCCTTTGATTTTTGCACGCTGCTTCATAAAAAACGCCGTTCGCTTGCGCGGGTTGTGGCGCGTAGGAGCCGGCAGTGTGGCGGCAAGTTCTACGGCCTGGATCTGTGACATCATTGAGGCCGGTACGCCAAAATAGAACCGAGAAGCCGCGTCGATACCATACAAACCAGTGCCGAATTCCGCTACGTTAAGATAGATCTCCAGTATGCGTTTTTTCTTCAGATTGTTTTCCATCGAAAACGTCAGTAACAACTCGTGCACCTTTCTAAAAGGGTTGCGTGAACCGGTGAGAAAAAGATTCTTCACCGTTTGTTGCGAAATCGTGCTCGCGCCATAGACGAACGCTTTGCGTTGCCAGTTATATTCCATGGCCTTGCGAAAGGCCTCTGTGTCGATTCCGCTATGCTCAAAAAACCGCGAATCTTCGGCAGCAAGTACTGCCTGGAGCATAGAGGTTGGAATATGGTCGAAACCTACTGGTCGCCAACGCAGCCGCGGTAAGTTTGGGTTTTGCGAGGACTCGCGCTCATACGCGTGTATGAATCGGGATTTTGGTATGTCTCCCGAAACATACCACTTCCACTCAGGCCAAATGCCGATCAGGTATCCGATGTCCAACAAAATAACGACCAGGAATATACGCACGCCCCAGCGTATCGCTTGCGCGATACGCGGAAACATGGCGACGAATTTCTGCCAATGTTGCCGTATTCGTTGCCAGGATTGCTTTGTAGGTCGTTTTTTAGCCATAGGACATTCTCCGTACCTGTTTCGACAAGCAAACCTGAGTCCTAAACCCGAATTTCCAGCACGATCGGTTGTAACGTAAACCAATGTAATAAATTCATTTTCTTCAACAAAAGGTAAAGAAAAGCTTTGAATCGGTCGAAAAAATCATAAGGGGAACGGCGTAAAGCCAGATATAGGGCGTAAAACAAGTGCTTACGTATACCAGACATAGAGGAATCACGCAGAATGGATAACTTTATCAAGTCAGTGGACGAAAGAACCAAGCTGGCTGGGGCGAATCGCCTGGAGGTATTGTTATTTAGCCTGGGTACGGATCGTAAGACCGGTGTTCAAGAGGTCTTCGGCATCAATGTATTCAAAGTCAGGGAAGTCATGCATACCCCTAAGATTACTCAGGCACCGGATATGCCTCCAGCGGTAATGGGTTTAGTCAGTCTGCGTGGCACCATGGTGCCGGTACTGGACGTGGCCAAGTTCTGCAATATGGACGCAGTGGAAGAGCCCAAAATCCTGATCGTCACCGAATACAACAAACAGACGCAGGGATTGCTCGTTAGCTCAGTCGAACACATTTTGCGCATGGAATGGAATGACATCAAGGTTCCTCCTTCGATGCTGGCTAGCAGAATGGGTGGATTAATAACGGCGGTTACCGAACTGGAAGACAAGCGTATCGTGATGATACTTGACGTAGAGCGTATCCTTGCGGAGACAGCCGCTGCCGGTAATGATATCGACGAGTTCCAGGAACTGGATGAACTGGAAAAAGAAGTCCATGTGCTTTATGCCGACGACTCATCTATGGCGCGTAAGCAAATCGAAAAGACGCTGGATCAGCTGGGCGTGAAATATGTTGCAGCGCGCAACGGTATGGAAGCCTGGGAAAAACTCGAAGAAATAGCCGAAAGAGCGCAGTCCACACACATGCCGACATATAAGTTACTGCAGGCGATTATCACCGACGTGGAAATGCCCGAGATGGATGGCTATGTCTTAACGCGAAAAATCAAAAATGACGTGCGCTTCAATGGCATTCCCGTCATCATGCACTCCTCTTTATCCGCCGATGCCAATGTGCATATGGGTAAGAGCGTCGGTGCCGATATCTATGTTGCCAAGTTTAGCCCGAAAGAATTGACAGCGGCATTAAAGCCCTTGATTCCGGATTGAACACAATTACATTTCCAGCTATTTCTTCTTGAATTAATCTCCTCCTCTTACCAAAATAGAGCTTCCATTAAATAAGGGAGTTTCTCCATGTCGCATTATGTTGTTATTTCTGCATTGGGCGAAGATCGCAGCGGGATAGTCAAAGGTCTCTCCAAACGCATCCTCGATTGCGGCGGAAATATCGCTGAAAGCAGAATGGCAGTTCTCGGTGGAGAGTTCACAATTGTCATGCTGGTGCAAGGCGTTGAGAGCGCCGCAGACGCAATCGAACAACACAGCCAGAAATGGGGCGACGAACTCGGTCTTGTCATACACACCAAACGCACCAGACCGCGTACAGTTGACGCTGCATCACTGAATTACCAGGTGGAAGTGGTATCGATGGATCATCCTGGCATCGTGCACGACATAACGGATTTTCTTTCTTCGCGGGATATCAATATACAAGAGCTGGAAACCCACTCCTATGCGGCTGCCCATACGGGCACGCCGATGTTCGCCGTGAATATACAAATCAGCGTGCCCGCTGTGCTTAGCGTGGGAAAATTTAAACGCGAATTTCTCGACTTTTGCGACAGCCTAAACCTCGACGGTCAAATCGAGGCGCAACGCTGATTTTCATAGGCGGAAGGCGCGTGGGTAAATAGGAAAAACTATGGTAGTATCGGCGCCTTTCACGACACACGGAAACCCGGGACCATGAACCACGCCATCCTGTTAGGGGTCAATATCGACCATGTCGCTACCTTGCGTCAGGCAAGGGGGACACGATATCCGGACCCGATTCAGGCTGCTATAGAAGCAGAGCAGGCGGGCGCGGATGCGATCACTTTGCATCTACGCGAAGATCGCCGTCATATTCAGGAGCGGGACGTCGTGATGCTCAAAGACATCCTGCAAACGCGGATGAATCTGGAAATGGCAGTTACCGATGACATGATTGCCTTTGCCGAGAAGATTCGACCGGAAGAGGTCTGTCTTGTCCCCGAACGACGCGAAGAACTGACTACGGAAGGTGGACTGGACGTGGCCGGGCAATTACCCAAAATGCGTGAGGCCTGTGAGCGTTTGGCTGCTGTTGGCAGTCGAGTATCCATGTTTATCGACGCTGATCCACGTCAGATCGATGCATCGAAAGACGTTGGCGCACCGGTCATCGAAATCCACACCGGGCGGTTTGCCGATGCTGGAACGCCGCAGGCAGCAGCGCAGGATCTCGCAAGAATTGCCTCGGCGATAGAATACGGTGACAGTATTGGCTTGTATGTTAATGCTGGCCACGGTTTGCATTACCACAACGTGCAGGAGATTGCTTGTATCCCGGCTGTGCGCGAACTGAATATTGGTCACGCCATTGTCGCGCGCTCGATATTTGTTGGCTTTCAGACTGCTGTTCGCGAAATGAAAACCCTGATGCGTGAGGCACGAATCAGGTGATACACGGCATCGGCACCGATATTGTCGAAATTGAACGAATAAAAGACGGCCTCGAACGGCATGGCGAGAGATTCGCCAGACGCATTTTGTCTGCAGGTGAGTATGCCACTTATCTCGAACACAGTAACCCGCAGGGATTTCTCGCCAAGCGGTTTGCCGCCAAAGAGGCTACTGCCAAGGCGCTAGGCACGGGATTTCGGGACGGGCTGTCACTGCAACACATCGAAGTGGTCAATGATGATCTGGGTAAGCCTCAACTGGTTTTTCATGGGGCTGCACAAGATCTGGTAGCAAAGTTGGGCGTTGGCGAGGCGCACATCAGCCTGAGCGATGAACGACACTATGCCGTCGCCTATGTGGTGCTGACTAGCGCCAGGGTATAGCGGGAAACTGTCTTCCCGTTGGCAGTAACATCTGAGGAAGACAAATTGCCGGTTTACGATTTACACACGCACAGTACGTATTCCGACGGTACACTGCGACCAGCAGAATTGATAGCGCGTGCCGCCGAGCAGGGCGTTGATGTATTGGCGCTGACGGATCATGACAGCACCGAAGGCCTGGCCGAGGCAACGGCAGCGGCGCAGCAACACGGTGTGCGCTTGATAAACGGCGTCGAGATCTCGGTGACATGGTCGGCACGTACCATACATGTTGTCGGGCTTGGGATAGATGCAGCCAATCCTTCCCTGCAAAATGGCCTGGCAGGGTTGCGTGAACAGCGCGCGGAACGCGCAAGAAAGATGGCGGCCAAGCTGGAAAAGGCTGGAATCCCGGACGCACTCAACACCGTCAGCGTCATGGCGGGTACAGAGGCGGCAACACGCACGCATTTTGCCCGTTTTCTCGTCGAATGTGGCGCTGCGCGGGATATGCAGGCCGCTTTCAAAAAGTGGTTAGGGCGCAAGGGCAAAGCCTATGTCAGCGGTGAGTGGACCGAGCTGGAAAACGCGGTCGGCTGGATTACCGATGCGGGCGGGCAGGCCGTTATCGCCCACCCGGTGCGCTATAAGATGACGAATACAAAACTAAAAGCCTTGATCGACGAATTCAGGCATTTTGGTGGCGGTGGTATCGAAGTGGCAACCAGCAGTCATGCCATGCATGAACGGCGCAAAATCGCCGAGATCGCTGGACAAAATGCCTTGTTGTCATCTGTGGGATCAGACTTTCATACACCCGGTAATCCGAGAATCGAGTTGGGCCAGTATCTGGATTTACCGGCAGGATGTGAGCCGATATGGAATACCTGGCGTTTTGACTAAACGTCGTGAACATTGGGGTAGTGCATGAGCCAGTTTTTTCAGATACATCCAGAGAATCCTCAGCAACGCTTGATTGCCCAGGCGGTGGCGATCATTCGCTCTGGCGGGGTGGTGATTTACCCCACCGATTCCTGTTACGCCCTGGGCTGTCACCTCGGAGACAAAGGCGCGGTAGATAGAATACGTCGTATCCGCGGCGTGAACTCGCAACACGACTTCACGCTTGTGTGTCGTGATCTGGCAGAGGTCGGTGTGTATGCGCGCCTGGATAACGTTGCTTTTCGTATGATTAAAAATATCACCCCTGGACCGTATACATTTATATTACCTGCGACGGGCGAAGTTCCTCGACGCTTGCTAAATCCCAAGCGTAAAACTATTGGGGTGCGTATTCCGGACAATGCGATTGTCAGGAGTCTGCTTGATTCCCTTGGGGAGCCAATCATGAGCACTACCTTGTCACTACCTGGTGAGGAATTTCCCATGAGTGATCCCTACGACATGCGCGACACGCTTGGGAACCAGGTTGATTTGATCATTGATGGTGGTAATTGCGGCCTGGAAGCCACAACCGTCGTGAGTCTGCTTGACGGTGTGCCTGAGGTTTTGCGCCAGGGTAAGGGTGATGTCTCTGGTATCATTACCTAATCGTCCCAACCGACAAAAATAATGGGAAATCTCAGTTTAATACAATCGCTTGCTGTCTGGGCGCTGCCGGTGTTGTTCGCTATCACCGTGCACGAAGTCGCCCACGGCTGGGTGGCCAAGATATGCGGTGATCCGACCGCCAAAATGATGGGCCGTCTGACGCTCAATCCCATTAAGCACATCGATCCGATAGGTACCTTGTTAGTACCCGGTGTTTTACTTGCCCTGGGTGGATTCCTGTTCGGCTGGGCCAAACCGGTTCCCGTGACCTGGGAAAACCTGCGCAACAAACGCCGCGATGTTGCCCTGGTGGCCGCAGCTGGTCCGGGTGCCAATCTGTTAATGGGTATATTCTGGGCATTGATGATTAAGCTGGCGATTGCGCTTGGTGGTAATCACAGTGCCTCTCTTGCCTATCCACTATTACTTATGGGTCAGGCGGGTATCGTCATTAACGTCGTACTCATGGTTTTAAACCTTTTGCCAATTCCACCGCTCGACGGTGGGCGGGTGTTGAGTTCCTTGTTGCCTGGGCCCTGGGCCTGGAAACTGAGTCGAATCGAACCCTATGGCATTATCATCGTCATGGTTTTATTGGCAAGCGGTCTCTTGAGTACTATTCTCGCGACGCCGGTAAACCTGATGCAGAATTTCATGTATGCTATCGCGTCTCTTTAGGAGGAAAAATTGACCCCTGTACCCAGTCACCACCAACGTATCCTTTCGGGAATGCGTCCCACCGGGAAACTCCATCTCGGTCATTATTACGGCGTACTCAAGAACTGGATTACCTTGCAGCATGAATACGAATGTTTTTTCTTCGTCGCCGACTGGCATGCGCTGACAACACACTACGAAAACCCGCAGGTCATCGAGGAAAGTGTGTGGGATATGGTCATCGATTGGCTGGCCGCTGGTGTCAATCCGAACTCGGCGACTGTGTTTATCCAGTCACGCGTACCGGAGCACGCGGAATTGCATTTATTGTTGTCGATGATGACCCCGCTGGGCTGGCTGGAACGGGTTCCTACCTATAAAGATCAGCAGGAAAAGCTCAAGGAAAAAGACCTGGCAACCTATGGGTTTTTAGGCTATCCCTTATTACAGAGTGCCGACATCCTGATGTATAAGGCGGGCATGGTGCCGGTCGGAGAAGACCAGGTTTCGCACGTGGAATTAACGCGGGAAGTGGCGCGACGTTTTAACCATTTATATGGTCGTGAGCCTGACTTCGAGGAAAAGGCCCAGGCTGCCATTGTGAAAATGGGGCGCAAGAATGCGAAATTGTATGAATCTCAGCGCAAACGTTATCAGGAACAAGGTGATGTCGATGCGCTTGAAACAGGACGCGCACTGCTCGAGAATCAGCACAATCTTTCCATCGGTGATCGTGAGCGATTGTTTGGATATCTGGAAGGCAGTGGTAAGATCATCCTCCCGGAACCGCAGCCGCTATTGACGGCACAATCCAAGGTGCCGGGCCTGGATGGACAAAAAATGTCCAAATCCTACGGCAACACCGTCGCATTGCGTGAAGACGCAGAATCGGTGGAAAAGAAACTCAAGACCATGCCGACGGATCCGGCCAGGGTCAGACGCACAGATCCAGGTGATCCACAGAATTGCCCGGTCTGGCAGTTTCATTTGTTGTATTCGTCTCAAGATCTCAGGGAGTGGGTGAAAGAGGGCTGTACCACTGCCGGTATCGGTTGCATCGAGTGCAAGCAACACATTATCGATGCGGTGTTGCAGGAACAAAAACCTATACATGAACGTGCGAAGGAATATATGGGAGATCCCAAACTCGTACGCAGCATTATCGCCGAGGGTTGCGAAAAGGCGAGAGATGTGGCGCGGGATACCATCGAAGAAGTGCGTCAGTGTATGGGATTGAACTATCGTTAAGCACAACAACCGAGGTCTGTTCCTTTGAACGATTTAACACTCGTCGAACCCTCTGTAGAGGAAGAAGTGACTTATGCGCTCGTCAATGGCGTGCCGGTTACAAAATTACCTCTGGATTTGTTCATACCACCAGATGCACTTGAAGTCATACTCGAGACATTCGAAGGTCCGCTCGACCTGTTGTTGTATCTCATCAAAAAACAAAACCTCGATATCTTGAATATTCCGATTGCAGAGATCACCAAGCAATACATGGAATATGTCGAGCTGATGAAAAACTTGCACCTGGAACTGGCTGCGGAATATCTGGTGATGGCGGCGATGCTGGCGGAAATCAAATCACGCATGTTGTTGCCGCGTCAGGTAGAGGAATCGGAAGAAGACGATCCGCGAGCCGACCTCGTGCGTCGATTGCAAGAATACGAACGCTTTAAAAAGGCGGCGCAAGACATCGACGAATTGCCGCAATTGGGTCGCGACTATTTTGTCACCGAACCGGTTTTTGTCGACAGAGCGATAGTCCGTAAACAACCGGAAGTCGATTTGCGTGAAATGATGGCAGCCTTGAATGACGTCATGAAACGCGCCGAGTTGTTTACCCATCATCATATTCAACGGGAAGCCCTGTCTGTGCGCGAGCGCATGGGACAGGTGTTGAGCCAGCTCAACTCGGATACGTTTACCGATTTCGTTGCGTTATTCGATGCGAAAGAAGGCAGGAGAGGCGTGGTGGTGACGTTTCTTGCTGTACTCGAATTGATTAAAGGCTCTCTGATTGAACTGGTACAGAATGAGCCCTATGGACCCATACATGTAAAGGCGATTTAAATGACTCCCCAAGACCTGAAACATATTGTTGAAGCCGCCATCTTCGCAGCGTCCGGACCCATCAAGATCGAGCAGATCCAAAAACTGTTTGATGAAGAAGAAATGCCAGGCAAAGAGGCCATACGTGCCGTGATCGAACGCCTGCAGGAAGACTATCAGGACAGAGGCATCACCTTGAGTGAAGTCGCGTCCGGTTTTCGCTTTCAAGCCGTGCCGATGACTACGCAATGGCTGGCGCGGATGTGGGAAGAAAAACCGCCGAAGTATTCGCGTGCGACTTTAGAAACACTTGCCTTGATTGCCTATCGTCAACCGATCACACGTAGCGAGATCGAAGACATCCGCGGCGTGAGTGTCAGCACAAATATTGTTAAGTCGCTGCAGGAAAGAGAGTGGATACGCGTGGTCGGTCATCGTGATGTACCGGGTAAGCCTGCGCTGTATGCGACAACGAAAGAGTTTCTTGATTACTTCGATCTCAAGAGTCTTGAAGAGCTTCCGCCACTGGCCGAGATACGTAACCTTGATGAGTTGGATATTGCCTTTGCCGAGGCAGGTGAAATGGTGGAAGAAGTCACAAGCGAGGCCGTCGACGAGGAAGAGAGTATACTATCTATCGCCGATCTGGCCGCCGAGATTATGGGTGAGCGCGCAGGTGTAGCCAGGGAAGAGGAAGTTGAGGTAATTGACGAACATGTGGAGATCGAGGAAATTGTCGAAGAGGCAAACGAACTCGAACATCTCATGCATGTGACCGAGGACATGTCGAGCGAATTCGAAGCGGAAATGGAAGCAGCGGTTCATGAGTTCACAGAAGTTGCCGATATTCTTGAGCGCGTGGCGCATGCCGATGCGCAATTGGAAGAAGTAGACACCGAAGACGACGCATCAGAGGATGAGAAGCATAAAGCTTCTGAGGCCGAATCTTCGTGAGAAATAAAAAATCGAGTCCGAAAGACGACGAAGTCAGCGGCGAACGTTTACAGAAAGTTCTCGCCAATAACGGTCATGGTTCGCGGCGTGAACTGGAAAAAATGATCGAAGAAGGTCGTATCGAGCTCAATGGCAAACCTGCCAAGCTCGGTGATCGCTATAACAATGGCGACAAGGTCAAGATCAACGGCAAGCTCATTAACATACGCCGTTTTGCGCGCAAAGATACGCGTACGATTATGTATCACAAACCGCTCGGTGAACTTTGTACACGTAAGGATCCGGAAGGACGCAAAACCATATTCGATAACCTGCCGCGCTTACACAATGGTCGTTGGGTAACCGTCGGCAGGCTGGATATCAATACCGCGGGCCTGTTACTGCTGACAACCGATGGTGAACTCGCCAACAAACTCATGCATCCGAGTAACGAAGTAGAACGTGAATATGCCGTACGCGTACTCGGCGAAGTGTCGGCGGAACAACTCGAAAGTCTGCGTAATGGTGTGATGTTAGAAGATGGCAAAGCCAACTTCGATGATATTATCGATGCCGGTGGCAGCGGCGCAAACCATTGGTACCATGTCGTCCTGAAAGAAGGCCGTAATCGCGAAGTGCGTCGACTGTGGGAAAGCCAGGGCATCCAGGTCAGCCGTTTAATGCGCGTACGCTACGGCAATATAACCTTGCCGCGAACGCTCAAACCGGGCAAGTGGTGTAATGTGGAAGAAACCGATTTGCGTGAATTGCGTAAGCTGGTGCAAAAAAAGAAACCTACTCCAAACACGGCAAAATGATTTAGGTGCTCTAGTGGTTGAGCGCGACGCGCTATTTTTCTCAGTAAATTGTGGGTTTGTCGCAGGCTATAAACACCACTGTCCAACAGATTTGCCTACCACAGTTTATCCGTAGAGAGTTTTGATTTAGATTTTTCTGGTGTTTTCTCTGGAGCATCGTCCCTGCAGAAAGATTCTATTTGTCCACGAATAGAAGCCATGACTCGTCGAATAGCGAGTGGTAACGCCGGTAATCTCACCACCTTTACATTGAGCGATAAATTGTTCATATGCTCTTTCCACATACAATGTATCACCAACCAGACCCATAAAAACAAACTGTTCACTGGTCGCTGAAATATACTCACCGGCATTGGTCTTAAACGGCTCGACTCCACCGACATGCACCAAATGTAAGCTGTGCGTACAAGCGCTAGTAAAAATCAAAATCAGACATGCGAAGATAAATCGTTTCATTTAATACAGTATCCGCTTGCAGTCACGCGTTTTAGCTGGAAAAGAAAGAAGAAGAATGTTTCGTCCTTGGTGAGTATGCCCTTAATCTCGCCGCCCGGACATTTATCGCGTAGACGTTTTTCGACGAACTCCACATATTTATTATCGAAGTTGAGGGCAAGTACGATATAACGCTGAGCAGAAGCTGTTATAAAGTTGCTGCGATCCGCTGGTATTTGCGTTAAGGATACGCTATTGAGCGTTGCGCACGCACTGGAGAGCAATATAACGATTAGTAGCATCCCTAAATAGATAATTAACTTCTTATTCATAATTCCTGGCCTTTATCTCGGCAATAACCAATTATCTGTACAAATTCTCCACTGGCAAATGAAAAATAGCGCGATGCCCGTACCGCTGTTAAGCCGGTAACGTCGCCACTGGGGCAGGCAAGTAAAATGCGCTCTAGTATGTCTTTGGCATAGACATCGTTATATACACGTTTGCCGGTGGTAGGCCCCATCTGAAACAGAGCAACTATATTTGCAATAGATTCGAATTCTTTTGCCATTTGGTTATGTCGACCAAGTGACTGCGCAACATGTGCAGCCTCACGAATATTGGCACCGTATTCATTCACGGTGATTTCAAATCGTTGATCGGGGTGACGGTTGTCTATGTCGCCTATTTGCACATGGTGGGCGATGGCGCATGCAGACAGGAGCTGGGTTACGATAAACAGGATAAGAAAACGTGAATGTATGAGTAATATTCTTTTTTTCACTGCACAATTCCTTTTGCAAGATCTGTTTTTACTTTACACCTAAACAAAAGCGGTGTTCAAAGAAAGTTTTTTACAATACTTCATACCCAAGCAATTTGCCAGGATTAACGCCCGCGAAGAATACGCTGCTTCTCTCGCTGCCAGTCCCGGTCTTTTTCTGTCGCGCGTTTATCGTGGGCCTGCTTGCCCTTGGCCAGGCCGATATTCACTTTGACGTTCCCTTTGGACCAGTGCAGGTCGAGAGCTACGATCGTATATCCCTTACGATCAACGGCCCCGATAAGCTGGTCGATCTCATGTCGATTGAGCAACAACTTTTTAAGACGATTCTGGTCTGGCTTGATGTGGGTGGAGGCCGTCGGCAAAGGCGTGATTAAGGCGTTGGTCAGCCACACTTCATTGTTTTTTACGAAGACATAGCTGTCGCGCAACTGTACACGACCGGCGCGTAGACTCTTTACTTCCCAGCCTTCCAGGGCGATGCCCGCTTCGATGGTCTCCTCAATAAAAAAATCGTGACGTGACTTTTTATTGACGACTATCGTGCTGGAAGAGGATTTGGACTTTTTGTTCGCTTTTGACATAGGGGCGTAAGTATAACGATATCTCTCAAAAACAGGTAGGTATCCTGAGTAATACCTTGCGGCTTGAGTTACAAGCTGTTTTGGCCGAAAATGCGCCTAAATTGACTGCAAAAGGGATGCATATGGCTGACCAGAGGAAGTCCATACATGGCGAATGGTCAGGGCGCTGGGCATTCATCCTGGCGGCGACCGGATCTGCTGTCGGTTTGGGGAATATCTGGAAGTTTCCATACATCACCGGCGAGAACGGCGGTGGGGCGTTTGTGCTGGTATACCTGTTGTGTATCGCGATTATCGGCGTGCCGATCATGATGGCCGAGATCATGCTCGGGCGACGCGGGCGCAGCACACCGATCAATTCCATGCGCCATCTGACGACCGAGGCCAATGCCCACGGATTGTGGCAGATAATTGGCTGGTCTGGCATGGTCGCCGGATTCCTGATTTTGTCGTATTACAGTGTTATTGCCGGTTGGGCCTTATCGTATATCTTCAAGAGTGCTGACGGCGCATTTGTTGGCGCCGAGGCCGTTGCCGTCGGTGGTATCTTCGACGCCTTGCTCGCTTCCCCGTGGGAATTGCTCGCGTGGCATACCGTGTTTATGTTGATGACCATGATCGTGGTCGCGCGTGGCGTAGAGCGTGGCCTCGAAAGCGCGGTGCGTTTTCTCATGCCGGCCTTGTTTATCCTGTTATTGGTGATGGTGGGATATGCCATGAGCATGGGGGAATTCGCGCGCGCGGTGAGTTTCCTGTTTGAGCCGGATTTCAGCAAACTGACGGCGAACAGCGTCTTAGTCGCGATGGGCCATGCGTTTTTTACCTTGAGTCTGGGCATGGGCGCGATCATGATTTATGGCGCTTATCTGCCTTCTAATGCGTCAATTGCGCGCTCGAGCGTAATCATTGCGGCAGCGGATACGGCGGTCGCACTACTTGCAGGTCTGGCGATTTTTCCGATCGTGTTTTCTAACGGATTAGAACCAGGTGCCGGGCCGGGATTGATTTTTGTGACCCTGCCTATTGCCTTTGGGCAAATGCCAGGCGGGGTTTTGTTTGCAAGTTTGTTTTTTGTTTTACTCGCCTTCGCCGCGTGGAGTTCGTCGATATCCTTGATCGAACCCGCCGCGACATGGCTGGTGGAAAACAAAAACATGTCACGCATTAAAGCCTGTGTCGTCACTGGTGGTATTGCCTGGGCATTGGGCCTGTTGAGCGTGTTGTCATTCAATCACTGGAGCGATGTACACCTTGTTCCTGGCAAAACCTTTTTTGATATCCTGGATTACTTAACGTCCAATATCATGTTGCCGCTCGGCGGTCTCGCTATTGCGGTGTTCGCCGGTTGGATGTTACCGGCAATTATGTCCAAGGATGAATTAAATTTACGCAATGGAACGCATTATCAATGGTGGCGCACGGTAGTCCGTTTCATCACACCGGTCGCCGTCGTCATTGTGTTTCTGTCAGCAATCGGTTTTATCAAGTTTTAATTATGCAAACAATAACACGTAGCGCCTTAGTTCCATTCCGTGCAGAACAAATGTTCGACCTGGTCGATGACATTGTCAGTTACCCCGGCTTCTTACCCTGGTGTAAATCGACAAACGTAATAGAGCGCGTCGAGGAAAGTGTCACCGCCAGTATCGAAATCGCCAAGGCCGGTCTGCACAAATCTTTCACCACGCGTAACGCGAATGAAAAAGGCAAACGCATCGAAATGGAATTGGTGGAAGGCCCGTTTAAGAAATTGCAGGGCCTGTGGAATTTTGAACAACTCAATGACAAGGCATGCAAGGTGAGTCTGAATATCGAATTTGAATTCAGTAACAAAATACTCGACAAAACAGTAGGCCCTATTTTCGGACAAATCTGTAACAGTCTGGTCGAGGCTTTCGTCAAACGCGCACAGGAATTATATGGCAAACGATAGCAACAAAATAAAAGTCGAAGTCGCCTATGCCTTGCCGGAAAAACAGGTATTGATGGAATTGCAGGTCGAACCCGGTACAACCGCAATACAATGCATCAACTTGTCTGGCCTGCTCGAAAAATTTCCCGATATCAATCTTGATGGTGACAACAAACTCGGCATCTTTGGCAAAATCGTCAAACAAGACACCGAACTGCGCGAACACGATCGTGTAGAAATCTATCGTCCGCTTATTGCTGACCCGAAAGAAGTTAGACGTAAGCGTGCGGCAGAAGGGAAACGGATGAAGAAGGGTGGGGGTGATTTGAGTGAGGAGGAGAAGGGGAGTTAGTTGCACGTCCTGATGAGGCGATTTCTGTAAATGCTCAGATCGGGATTGCTCCAATCAATTGTCACCTGTTTTAAGCGCAGATTTCCGTATCGGGAATATTGCTAGTGTAGTTACATTAATGGTGCCCGGAATTTCCACGTCGGGAATGAAAATGCGCCAGGATAAAATGTAAAATAACTACGGCTTTTGTTTTTTCAGACGCACCCATTTCCAACCGCTCACCATCGGTTTGACAAGATTTTCTCTTTTCCAAACGAAATAGAAAATAATGACGGAAACGTGTAAGACCACCATTCCAAGGATCACATTCGACATATAGTAATGCCAAAGATTAAATAGCTTGGCGGTACTTTCTGACACGCTGCCATACAGCGGTCCTTCCTCGAAAAAATCGTCGGCGTCGATGAACAAGCCGGTAAAGCCTTGTGCGATGAGCAGAAACAATATCGCGAGTATCCAAAGTGAGCCCAACGGACTGTGTCCACGCGTCCCACTGGGGACAGGATGGGGGAAGGTCCTGAGGTATGTGATTATGGCTGCTGGTCTCGGCCATAGTGTAAGAAGACGGATCGGCTGCGGTCCAATAAACCCCCATGCCACACGAAACGCCAACAGCCCGAGAATGGTGTAACCCAGATAGAAATGCCAGGTCACATTATCAAACGACATGAACTTGCCGAAGCCCCAACTCACGCCGACGCACAAGACAAGAACCCAGTGCCACACACGGGTCACCGGGTCCCAGATCTTTTCGCGCTTTAATTCGCTCAAGAATAAACTCCGCGTTTACTCGTCCTTCTTGCGAAACTCATCGTGACATGACTTGCAGGCCTTGCCCAGACCCTTTACCGCTTTACCTAATTCAGACTGGCCGTTACCAGCGACTGAAGCCAGCTCATTGACCGCCTTGCCGTAGTCTTTGCCATAGTCGGCGATCTTCGGCCAGGTTTCCCAGATCTTTGGTAGCGCAGTGGTGTCATCGGGATAGTCCTTGTTTGACGTACCTTCCATCCACGCCGCGCCATTTTTTAACCCCAACATCAATTTGAGATTATCCGCCAACATCTGCGCCTTTTTAGCGTCGTATGGCATATCGCCCTTGGCCATGGCAAACAAAGGGCCGGCATTAAAAGCCCGCAATTGCATTTCACCCTGGCGCGCCTTGATCGCCCCTTTCTTCGGATCTTTCGCCGCAAACGTAGGCATGGCAACAGAAAACATGGCGGCCAACAAAATGCCGGTGGTCACTAATCTCATCGTTTTTTCTCCTTCAATGGTTACATAGTTCCACGTGGTTAACGTTTGGTGAGTCGAGTTTATTCCCTGGAGTAAGATAAGTTCTTGTTATTGTTCCAGGCATCGTCGAGCACCTTACATAGCCGCGAATCGGAGTATCAGCGACGCTTTGATTCTAGAATATCCATATCGGGAATATTTCCTGTACTATATCGACGATTTCAACTACAGTTTCCATATCGGTAATATATTGGCTTGATAGAGCCACTTTTGATGTGAATATCCATATCGGGAATATATGACACCAGCTGAAAAAATAGGCAATGTACGGCATATTCACAGCCCAGTTGAGCTAGGCAGCTATCTTCGCGACTATCGCCGCAAGCAAGCTGCAACAATTCATACTGCGAGTGGCTTTGGGGATTTAGGGGAGCGTTTCATCTCCGAGCTTGAGCGGGGTAAAGAAACGGCCTTCTTCGATAAGACGTTAAACTATATCAAGCTACTCGGTCTGAACTTGCATATCTATCCGAGAAATGCGCTTTCTGTACAAGATCCTTATGGCGCATTTAGCAATACCAAAGACATAGGCGCGTTAGCACGCCAGCATCGCAAATCTCAAGAAGCAACACTCGATACGGTTAAGGAGATATCAGGCCTGAGTCTGCGCTTTTTGTCGGATTTTGAAAATGGAAAAAATAGCCAAATCGGAAAAGCGCTTACAGCACTAAAAAACTATGGCCTGGAAGTAGCGATAGCCCCTAAAAATTACCGACTCAGCAAGGCAGATCTTCTAGATGTATGACGACACACTCAATGTTTGGACCAATAGTCATCATGTAGGCTATTTGTGGCGTGATGAGCGCAATGAAATGGGCTTTCAATATTCGCATGAATGGCTAGAAAACCCAGTTCGATTTCCTGTTTCAAAGACCTTGCCTCTAACATCGAGAGCCTACGAGCCTGGAAGCAACAATCGTGTTGCGCACAACTACTTTGCCAATCTTTTACCTGAAGCCGATAGTCGTAGACGAATCTGCCGAGAGAAAAAAATTAGCTATGAGAATGATTTTGATCTACTCCGTGCCATTGGCGGCGAGTGTGCTGGCGCGCTATCGATTTTGGCAAACGCACCGCAAGAAACGCCGAATCAATATCGAGAACTAAACGATGACGACCTGGCAAAACTATTAACTCAACGCAATCCTTCGGCCGTTGTCGCGCCGGGTGATAATCCACCGAGACTTTCATTAGCAGGCGCCCAGGATAAAACACCGGTAAAATATGCAGAAGGAAGATTTTATATCCCTTTGGATAACGCTATATCAACACACATCCTGAAATATAGCGTGCGCGATATTAATAATGTTCCCGCCTATGAAACCATCACAATGTGGACTGCCGAGGAGTTAGAACTCGATGTCTGCAAAATTGATTATTTCAGCTACGCAGATGAGTCTTTCACGCTCAGTGCACGGTACGATAGAGCTGCAACGAGTGATGGTCTGGTGCGGTTACACCAGGAAGACTTCTGCCAGGCTAGCGGACGTTCAAGCGCGAATAAATACGAGCAAGAGGGCGGTCTTACCTTTGCGGAATGTTTACACTTGGTACGCGAACACTCAACGCAACCACTGAAAGATATTCCGAGACTCATCCGGTGGCAGATTTTTAATTGTCTTGTCGGCAATGCTGATGCGCACGCAAAAAATCTTTCATTCTTATACGGCCATGACAATACAACGCGCTTAAGCCCTTTCTATGACATCATCGCTATTCACGCGTGGCCACCTCATGTTATAAACCATGAACTGGCTTTGTCCATTGGCGGTGAAACAAATATACATAAAATAACGCGTACTCATTGGGAAAGACTCGCGGACGAGTGTGACACCTCATTTAAATTGTTTGACACAGCCATTAAGGAATTGTCAGCGGGGATAGTCGATGCCTTTGAACGGGCCCGGCAACGATTTGAAGAGAAACATGGAGAATTTCCTGCCTTTCAACAAGTGGGAGAGGTGTTGCATAAGAATCAAAGATTGTTGGTAAAAGCGTTTAAAAAATCGTGACAACAATTTCATTGATTAAACACATTAGTGCCGTATAGATCAAATGCGTATGAACAAAAAACATAACGAGCCAAGGTGCCATCGTTGCCTACCTAAACACCAGCGAATCCACGGCACAAAAATGGGAACAAGGCTTACAGAAACCTAATCGACATTCACTAAAACTTCTCAGTCTGGTGGCAGATAAAGTGCTCGAAGTACTAACATCTACGACATTTCGGATGCGTTTTTATCTATATTCAAGCTAAAAATGTCTATAAAAGCAGATAGAAATGAGTTCCCTCGTTCGAAACGTGAAAAAACGGAGTTCGACTCCATTTTTGCACGAATTCCTACTAGTCGATGTTCTTCCATACGGATATCACTACGTGAACTGTGGACTACCAGTAATTCTCTTTTAGGTTCTAGCTTGTGTACGACCCTGTATTGTTCAAAAGCTGACTTAGAATCGTCAAAGTCGCCTCGCTTCTCCGACTTCCACAGTTTACGCCTTGAGGAATGAATCGACAATTTAAAGCCCACCTAATGCTCGTCAACTCCTCGGCTCGCGCCATACCTAGTCAAACGACTAGTGTCTCTTCCCTCACTCTGCCTTATACGGCGTTCTGCACTGCCGCCCCCACATCCGCCGGACTCCGTACCGCTTGACCACCCTTATTCAGCACATGCGTATAAATCATCGTTGTCGAGACATCCTTGTGCCCGAGCAGGGTTTGCACGGTGCGGATGTCGTAGTTGTCTTCGAGTAAGTGGGTGGCGAAGCTGTGGCGTAATACATGGGGTGTGGCCTTTTTGGTGATGCCGGCCTTTTTGATTCCCTCCTTGAAACGTCGTTGAATACTGTCAGGCGAGATATGCGAACGCCACTCGCGCCCTGTTTGTGGGTCGACGGCACGTTGCGGTGACGCGAAGACAAATTGCCAGGCAAACTCCTTGACCGCGCCGGGATACTTGCGCGCCAGCGCATAAGGTAGTTGTACCTCGCCAAATCCATCGAGTAAATCCATTTCATGTAAATGCTTGGCACGTTGAATCACCTTCTCTAACTGTACGACTACACATTCCGGTAATACCGTGCGTCTATCTTTTCTTCCCTTGCCGTCACGCACTAGAATTTCACGGCGATCCAGATCGATATCCTTGATTCGCAGACTCAGGCATTCGCTCAAACGTAAACCGCTACCGTAGAGTATCTGACACACCACCCAGGTAATCCCACGCAACTGTTCAAGAAACACCCGCACCTCTCTGCGACTAAACACCACCGGAACACGTTGCGACGGCTTGGCATAGGTAAATTGAATAATACTTTTTAACGGTGTCTTACGCACGTAGCGAAAATAAAATACGATGGCATTCAATGCCTGATTCTGTGTAGCGGGGGAGACATGTTTGCGCACGGCGAGATAGGACAAAAAAGCACCAACATCGTCCTCTTGCAAAGAAGACGGATCACGCGCCTCGTAGAAAAAGAAGAAACTCTTCAACCAAAACGTATAGGCCTTCTCCGTCTTCGGACTATAATGCTTGGTCTTTATCGCGACACGTAAAGGCTCAATCGCCGCAAGAATACGTTGTTTATTATTACTCATTTTTATACTCTCAATTAAAAGCTGTGCATACATACAGTATTCGATTATCCAACGGCGTGCAAGTGTCATTTGTATGGCGGTAGCGCTAGTACATTAGTAGGAGGCGTAAAAATAAATGTGAATTGTTGTTTGACACAAAAGTTCCGTAGTGGTTAGAATTATTCCACCAAATAAAATAAGGAAGGTGCTGCTACACATGGAAAAGAAAACGAAAAACAGCTAGGACGTTTTTTCAACTCGTCGTCCGCATCGAGGCAGCATACAAATGGACTTGTTGTCATTAGTATTGTCATGTCTTTTTTCGGAAGCGCATTTTGCTGGCCGATATACTTATACCCGCATCAAGCGTTCAATTCTTGTTTTTTCGTTTCTCCACTCCGTTGGTTTACAACAACTTTCTTCTTCTAAAGAACTTATTAGGGGCTCCGTCGGCTTAGTTATGCCGCAGGAACGGTAGATTTAAATGTTAGAACTGGTGAGTAAGGTGAATATTAAAAATAGAATGAAATTCGTTATTCCTGTTGTATTGGTGTTTTTTCCTACGTTGGTATTCTCCTATCAAACTGGTCCGGAAAAATCTCCACTAGTTCCTTCGCTTATTTATTATCAACCAGGAAACGGGCTTTATATTGAATTTAACGAAGGAGCAATGCCAGGTTGTAGTGCCGATAAAGGCGGTAGGCTTGTGAAGGGAACAGACACAGATGATAGAAATTTTAAAGAGCTCTATAGTCTTATTCTCACAATGTCAACTACAAAGAGTATGAAGGGTCAGATTCTTTACGATACGACAACTTCGGGTGGTTGGTGGCATTGCAGCATTGTGGGGATTGTTGCAAAGCCGTAATTAGCTAATTCAGTCTAACAATTGCTTGGAGAACCGCTGAAGGCGGCTCAAGCCAATCGTTATGGCTCTAAACAAAAGTAGGAAGCTTAAGTGAAAATAAACCGAATTGTTCCTTTTGCACTTGCTCTGTCGCTATTCACTCAAGGCGTATTCGCTCTGGAAGCAATGCAAGGAGCAAATGTAAACTGGGTTGGCGTTAATAGAGTAGGCGAATATAAGATCGAAGCTGAAATAGAAAAAGATGGAGTAAAGAAAGTTTACTATTTGAGTCTAAACTCCGATGGAACCATGTCGGACTTTGCGAAAACTGTCTATTCCACGTTGCTTACAGCTAAAGCATCTGGCTCAAAGGTGCATATAGCTAGCGATGACGGACAGACATATATCAAGTACGTTTATCTAAAGGATAACTAGTTAAACGATTTAGGTCTCAGTAACATGAATCGAGGCGTTTCTGCTTTCGACGTTTCAATGTGAATATTCGGACTTAAAAGTAGTGCGAAGTAGGAAAAAATGAAATCGATTGTTTGTACCTCTGTTTATCGCTGCGAACAGAGTGTCTTTAATATTTATTGTGTGATGCATAACAATAACTTGGAGAGCCGCTGATGCGGCTCAAGTAAATCGTTATATCAAGTAGGTACGCGGGGTTCACAGAAATATATGAAAAAACTAGGTTTTGCGATACTTATCCTATTTTCCATACAGGGAAGCGCATTCGCAGGTTGTCTGGATGCAATAGCGAATGTGACAACAGTTTCTTCCAATATTCACGGGTTCTATATTAATAGCGGCGAGGGAACTCAATATGTAATATTGGACAAAGCTACTTGTGTTGCCGCAGGTAGTTCAGCGAAGTTGGGTTTGAGCACAAAATCGAACTATTATCTTTACTTTGACGCTGGCGACAAAGCACTGCTTTCTTCTCTATATATGGCTTATTCTAAAGGCGATAAAGTGGATTTTAGAGTTGTTGGTGAAGACGCATACGGATATAACAAGCTTGCCTACGTTGTTATCCCGTCAAACGCAAATTCGCAGTAGCTGGACTGTGAATTAGAAAAAACTGTTTAATGATGTGATAGTTTGAGCTGTATGCTGAGAATGTATAACAATTACTTGGAGAGCTGCTGAAGCAGCTCAAGAATTATCGTTATAGCAACAGGGTTTTGAATTATGGAATTTAGGAAGCTGCTTTTCGGTTTGATGTTGTTTCTCCCCTTCGCGACGTACGCTGAAGAGTCGCTCCAAACAGAAATTGATCGAATACAATTTAATGCAACATGGGGAAGTTACTTTGCTGTAAAAAATACAGGGTGGGGTGTGTGCAATAACACTCAATTCGTTCAACTAAGAGGTAACGCAGAACAAACAGATAGATTTATCTCTTTGGTTTTATCTGCCCATTTAGCAAATAGGAAGGTTAAGTTCCTGGGCGGTTGCACAAATGCAAATGGCTATTTAGATGCGACATATTTGTATGTGTATTAGTGAATATTCGTATAACAATTACTTGGAGAGCTGCTAACGCAGCTCAAGAATTATCGTTAAATATTTTGGAGTGACAGGTTGTGAAACGTACTTTAGTAGCGATGGTATTTGCTGTGTTCCCGGTCAGTATTTTTGCGTGGGATGGCGATGTATCCGGATATATAAACAAGGTACATATGCAAAATTTCGAGACTTATAGCGCGAGAGTTACGCTAAAAAACTCTAAAATATTGTGCGGAACTCGTACTTGGGCGTTTTTACACTCTACTGATCCAAACTATAGCGCGATAGTGGCTGGCTTGCTTTCAGCGAAGGCCACAGGAACCAGTTTGCGAATATATACGAATTTGGAGTCTCCATCTGGTGATTGCCGGATTGGGTATGTTGAATTTAATTAAAATATTTAACAATTGCTTGGAGTGCCGCTACGCGGCTCAAGCTGATCGTTAAAAAAAGGGGACGTGAAAATAATGAATAAAATAATCTGGGGTCTATTATTCCTTGGATTCATGCTTCCAAGTTCTTCATTTGCAGTTTTAATAAACTACGATATAGACATCGATCTATCTACCAATCAAATTAGTGGCGATTCTTGGCGTTACGGGATAAATATTGATCCCACTACCACGTTTCAAGATGGTGATAGTGTCCATGTCAACGTAAACTTTCTTGGAGATGAAGAACTCGTATGGAGTGATCTCGGGCTTAGCTTCGAATACGCGTCGCTTACTATTTGGGCGGATCCAGTAGTTCAACTAAACATTATGTATGATGTGGTGTTTCGATGGCATGATCCGTTGGGTGACAATTTATTTGATGAATTGTCTGGCACTAGTAGCTCTAGTGGAGGTGCCATTGGTGCATCTTCGACTTTCTCGAACGAGATAAACGTCACAGATGATTTTTTTAGCTTGGTTGGTTTTACCTTCGAACTAAACAATCTGAGAGATAGAGCAAGCGTGGCAGGTGATTCTGGTCTACCAGCTACTTTCGACCGAATCAATTTAAACTTGAGCGGTGGTGATTTCTATATACAGGATCGAGCGGAAGTGAGTGAACCACCTGTCATTCTGTTGTTTTTGTTGGCTCTTATTATCGGCTACGTATTCCGTACCAGAGCGAAATTAGAACCGAAAAATCTAACAATTACTTGGAGAGCTGCTGAAGCAGCTCAAGAATTATAGTTATATAGCTGGTAAAGTATGTATGAAGGTTTCAAGACAAATTCTAGTAGTATGGCTTTCTCTCGGTGGAAGTATGTTGGGTAGCCCGTCTGCACAGGATTTTCAAATAAAGGGAAAGGGTATAACAATAGAGTCCGATCCTGGCTGGTCCGGATTAGATATAAAAAATTAAGATGCGACTGATTGGCCACCAGCTGCGTGTAGCAAACAAGGAATCATGATCAGAAGTGTTTAGCTAAAGTGATTAGCAATAACAAATGCTTGGAGTGCCGCCTATTCGGTTTAAGAATTTTCGTTATACGATAAATATTAAATTATCAATAATCTAACTAAATTTAGAATTGTTTTGTAACTACACCAAATAATTATGAATATATGTCACATGTTTTGTTGGACACCTGTTTGGGCAAGCGAGATAGTTGGCTATGAAAGAGGAAGGGAATGTGAGAAACGTTTACAATACGTATAGATGGAGCACTTTGTTTATAGCTGGTTTAGTGCTATATGCATTTCTAAGTCAAGTGCTATATGCAGCGGTTGGAGTTGATTATGACAAAAAAATTACTTTGCAAAAAACAGTTATAGATGAGCAGCCATATTCAACAGATGTTGGAAAGGGTACTTGGGAAATTAAATATTCAAAACCAAAATATACTTTTGTGATGCTGGATGGTATCAGCATTCCAGTGCC
Organism: Gammaproteobacteria bacterium; assembly: GCA_029881255.1. Taxonomy (NCBI): domain Bacteria; kingdom Pseudomonadati; phylum Pseudomonadota; class Gammaproteobacteria; species Gammaproteobacteria bacterium. The sequence goes on from JAOUMY010000014.1 coordinate 109,192, forward strand.
ATTTCATACCGAGAAGTATGTTGCCGTAAATGATGTAGGTACTACAGTATGGGGGGATGATGAATTTGCATCTCTTGTAGAAACGCCATTAGATGAATTCGAATTATCTGATGATTTTACGTACACAAAGCGACCTACTCTATTTATATCTATACCGGGATTTCAACCAATTCCGGAAGAAGTGGTAACGCCCGTAAATGTTTTTGATCTAGTAGAAGCAAACTACAGTATAAATGGAGGAAGATTTAGTTCCTGGCAAGACACATTCAATGGTCTGTTGCTGGATTACTACAGTGCAAATGATGATGCGCAGTACAAGCATTTCTTTGTTCGTTGGGATACGATTAAGTCAATGCGGCTTCAAGTCGAAGCTTTGGCGGAGAAAATAAACCGTTTTCTAAGTATGAGAAAGTACAAGTGGGATGTCGTAATCGTTGGCCACAGTAGAGGAGGGATCATCACGCATCGTTTGACTAAATACATTATAGATAATCCAAAAATTAACAAAATGTATACCTATTTGTTAGACCCAACTGCTGCGCTCGCTCTTGGAGATGTATATCCTGCCTATTTACCTACATACTCTACAACGGAGATTTATGGGGAGGTCATATACGATGGTAATCGACTTGTTACATACGGGGGAATTACTTTTGATTTGGGAGCACAAGCCAGTGATAGAGATATTCCGGGCTACAAGACGACTGTTATGTCTAGCGCCACGCACGAAACAATTCATGGGGCATGGTTGGGCGATAGTAGTAATGGTGCGAAACCCGCGTTGGAGAGAATATTGAATTCAAAAGAAGTATCTCTGTATACTCCAGACGGAACGCTTGGAATGTCTTATCTAGATATTCGTCATGAGCGCAACTACGATTTGTTTACAGATATTGGATGTTATGGCTCTCAATGCTTTGCAAGCGGAGAATTTACAATAGATGGTTTTAGCGTATACTATGCAGATGTAGAGTTTGGGAGCGATGGAGTTGAGGTTGCATATGGAGGGTTGAATTCTTTATATCAAGCTCACTACATAATTAAAAGAGATCAACTTTACGCCGCAGAAACAGTAGGTGTTCCCGGAAACCCTATCCTTCAAGTAGCTGTTTCTGCCGGTATATCAAAACGCGGTATTGAAGCAAGTGCTCGTTATTGGGGTTTGCGCGGTGGTCTCGCGGTAAATAAATCAGAACTTATATATATTGATTTTGATGCATTCGGAATAATAGAAGGCGAATTTAGTGCGAAAGAATTTGCGATTGACTATGCGACTGTCTATTACGGTGAATTAATTGGCCCAGTTACTTCTGACAATAGTTGGATTCGAAATATTATAAATTGGTCTTTTTTGTTTTAGATCTGGATTTGGAAAATATTACTGTTCATAAGAGAGCTTTTTTGAATATATGTGACACCCAAAAAGTTATAAATTGATTGGGGAAGCCGTTTAATATATAGGTCGTAACAAATGGAAACCTGCTGGCTAGGGTAGATTGCTGGACGGTTACAGATGTTGTATTTTTAAAAGGCTCAAAGTTGCCACTTATAATGTCCAGAGGGAAAATTAGAAAGTATAGAAGAGCAGACTGGATCAACCATAGTGGATAAATTATAGATGAATTGTGCCTTCCTAAAAGGAAAGTAGTCGAAAAGTATAATGATACAATTTAGTTAAAGCTTTCCGGCGTAGCTAGCGTCTATTATAGATAAAAAAATGTTGAATCACACAGTTCGTCATCTATGCCACAGCCGTAAAAAATGGGAGATTAAGTTTATGATGTTTGATGAAATCCAGCAAGGTGATTTATTGAGTTTTGTAGAGTCGTACACGCATGAAAAATGGTAGTGTAAAGAATCTTTCGCTTTTTCATTTGGCAGCACAATTAACCGACGAGTCGTTGCTCGATCTTTAACTCCTTTAACAAATCCATGTTGAGGTACTTTTTGTTGCCCCAATTGGTTCCCGCGATATGACGGAGTCTGGCCGCGCACAACATCAAAGCTGATTGTCCGTCAGGAAAGGCTCCAACCGTAAGCTTCCCCATTAGGTTGACAGTCCTAAAGTAGAGAGTTCGTATTTTTTCAACACCTCAACAGGTGTCATTCCTTGAAGAGAATCGTGATCGCGTTCCTCGTTGTATTCCAACATCCAGGCCC
>JAOUMY010000015.1 GCA_029881255.1 Gammaproteobacteria bacterium
TCGCAAGAATGAACATGTTCTTGTCGTCAGCGCAGCTGCGGCTTGGCCATGCGGCACACTTGTCAGCACTGGTTACCTGGTTACGGTTGATGCGGTTCCAGTCAGCGTCATAGTAGTACGATGCATAAGAAACCATCGGTGGCAAGCTGCCAACTGAACCGTCAGTGATCGCTTCACCCGTCTTCGGATTGACCAGTTTCACATTGGTAACACGTGAACGCAGACCTTTACCGTACTTGTTAAAGTTTGGCTTGTATACATCAAGATCGAAGTTCACACCACTGTAGTTGAAGAACCAACCACCGCTCCAGCCAGGAACATTCGACTGCTGTGTACCATTACCAGACAATTCCATTTCCTGTACCAGGCTGCGTGGCCATGCCATGTAATGACAGTCGTTCTTCTTGTGGTTAACTTCAACAGAACCGATGAAACAACCTTTGCCGTCGCCATCGACATCGGCCGCTTCCGCTTCTGGAGAAGACGGAATTTCACCACTGGCAACCATCGCACCGATAGTCAAGCTGTGGTAAACGTCATCGATAGTCACAGGACCAGGCATAATGGTGTTGTTGTAACGGAAACCACGCAGTGCACCAACATCTGCATTAGTCAACGCGCGGAATGCATCCGTGTATACATCATGCAAGGTACCTTCGATGTCTGCTGGCATCTTCAGGTTGTCCTTCTCATGCTCGTAAGAGAAACGATTACGTTCCAACACGATCTGCGTAGAGGCCATCTGGAAATCCAGTGGCTTGGTCAGCGTATAACCGTTGAAAGGATTCACGAACTCATCGCCTTCTGTCCAATCACCACCCGCAACCGCGCTCATGAACGGTGCTTTCGCATCTTCGATCAGATCCGCAATTTCGGCGTCTGGTGCAACAGTTTCATCGATGTCGTAACGTGTCCAATCCCAACCAGCCAGTTTGCCATTCGCGAACTCTAGCTCGATCAAGCCAACCTGCATTCCGTCCTCACCTTCTTCGACGACAACCGTCTTGTTACCATCTTTGTTGGTAACAACCACAGGTTGACGTGTACGCTCGTGCGTATCGGAGGACAGTACCACTTCAGGAAAGCGAACACCTTCAGGCATCACTGCGTGTTCAGCATTCCACACGCTTTCAGGGATACCGGCTTCTGACATCAATACCACCAGGTCGACGCCTTCACCCTTGTAAGGCGCGCCAGTTTGAGAGTTGATGTACTTGGTGTCGCTATCTTTTGCTGCACGCAGAATTTCCGTGAATTTCACGATTTCTGGAACGGTTTGATAGCCAACAGTACTTCCCCACGGAGCAACTTCAGCGCCCGCTGGATTCGTAACGCTCACTTCTTTCGCTTTGTTGCGATTTGGGTGATCATCCGATGTCCACTGAATCGGCTTATTTTGTGGGAATTTCACATCACCCATACAGTTGGTGAATGTAACACCCTTGGTGACATTACTACTTACCACTTGTGGACCACGGTTCGTGGTACAACCGAGGAAGCCCACGCGAATGCCGTTAACATTTTGCACATAGTACGGATCGGTAAAATATTCACCAGCCGCTTTGGTATTTACACCTGGGCCTGGGTTTTCACCATTGTAGTAGGCATTAGCCGCAATGGTACGCCAGCGGCGTTTTTCACCATTTTGGTCGCTCATGATCGCATTTTTAGCGTTGAAACCCTGATATACCTGACCACTAGGATCCATCGGCTTCATGAACATTGAGCTGTATTCTGTTGGAGCGATAGGTCGAATATCGCCTTCTGCGCCAAACAACTGCTGATAACGGTACAGACCATACACGTATTCCCAGTTACCTGTTGCGAATACATCGGGAGCGAGCGCATCCCATACGTCGACAAGAGCCTTACCCTGAGTATAAGTGGCAATTGCACTACCCTGGATGGTATCACCGGTATGACCCCAGACAATCTTGCCTGCGTGGTCTTTTTTCAGTTTCTTAATGACTGTCGCCGCACGCGCCAATCCACCTTCCAATACGCCTGTCGCATCATCACGCGCGTTTGGATGTGTATCCAAATCACCGTGCAAATCACCGGTATGCATAATGTAGATCTTTTTTAGATCGCCATCATAGTTTTCATCCGCTGCGAATGCTGGAGTAACAGTTACTGCAGCTGTCGCTACTGCGGATGCTAATATCGATCTCCTGAACAGCTTTCCTACTTTCATATAAAAAATCCCCTTTTTTTTAAAACAAAATAACGCGCAAAATTTTTCCTCTGCGAGTTGCAACACCAAACGCGGATACCGAAAACGTGAACTTTCGGAACTGACGTTAGTTTTGCGGTGGGGATTGGACCGCGGGACAGATTAAGATGTCAAGTTAATTCATTAATATTATTAGCTTTTCAGGCTTTTGATGCCTACAATACATCAATATAATTAGGTTTATTATTTAATTTACTGATTAAACTATGGTTTTTGCCGTTTCTTTCCGCTACTTTTTTATCAAACTCAAGAAGATATCGTCTATTTGTCGTTAGTTCGCGACAATTAATACCCTATTCAAGACGGATAGGGACAGACACATTTAAAAATATCACTGTAGTGTCACATTAATAGTTCGACTACCATTCAAGACCACCGTGATCTCGTCGCCTGCATTTCCAAGAACATCGATACTTAAGGTGTTGTAGTCGACATAATCTACGGTGACATCAATGTTGGAAAGATGTGCGGTATCGAATTGTGACATGATGTCTGTGCCGTCTTTCGGAACGAAGTAAATGAAGCTTTTACCACTTTTGGAAATCGTGACATCGTTTTGTTTACTCGTTAAACGATAAACTGGCCCATCGAGTACGCGTGTTGTGAATCTCCACATAACACTCTTCTCAACACCGTCCTGTTGGTATTCCAGCTCTACACGATAACGTCTTCCCCATTCCAGTCGTTCCAGTGGAAATAAGGCAAAATCCAACTCGCTAAAATTCCCGTTTGGATCGTTTGTCGCGTCCATAAGGTGAGTACTAAGCACGTATGAATAAGTGGATTCGTCATATAGGTGAAAAGCGGTGATACTGGCGTTCTGCACTTTAGCAGGATTGAATTGCACAGAAATGGGATTGCCAGATACAGAATGATTTGGCAAAGGATCAGGCGTTTCTTCGTAAAATGCTGGAGGAATGTCTACTGCGTTTTGCTGCGGCCAGACGATCATTTCTGGATTTAGTTGAGCGATTTCATTAACCGCACCATCAACAACCGTCGCCGAAATATTAAACTTAGGAGAACAGATATCAGGATAATAACTACCACTACTTATGGCTGACTCCGTTTGGCAAACCTGATTCACTCGGCTATTTCCCATGTTGTGAACCAAAATGTCCAGGGAGGTGGCTTGTGGCGAAACATAGTGGATGCCGATTTCGTCGTACGTCACATTAAACAAAGTGAAGCGGTGATAAATCGCAGACATCAGATTGTCCATTGCGCCTGTTTGTGTGCGCGAATTGGCTATCCCCTCGCCCACGTTATACGTGCTGTAGCCAACGCTCACTGCTCGATCTCCAGCATGAACCCCTGTATACCCAGGCATACCCAGCGTTTCCTCATGCTGGATAATGCCGTTGTTAAGACTGAGATATTCGGCATGATTAACCGCTGACGCGACGAGAAATGAATTTTGCGTCACTTCAATCATCCCGGCGTTAGTGCGTAATAGATTGATATAATCATAGGGATCTTCGACGCCAACCGTACTCGTGTTTCCAAGATCCGGCAGTTCGTCTCCTGCCCATTCATTCGCTACGATGGGTGTAAATTTGCAGGCAGATAAAGCCAAACACATCACAACAATCGTTAGACAGCCTCTTAATTTCGAACTGAGTCCTATTCGATATTCTGTGTTAAGCGCTTCAGTCATTGGCTTTCTTTCCCTGTCTATGTTCGTCGCAGCAATGCTGCAACCATCAAATTCAATGCCAGGATAGATCGCCAATTCTCAATATTCAGCCTCATCGAAAAACCAGATCAATTCAGGTACTTCATTCATAACATATTCACTTGCCTCAACAATTTTGCATTTGTATAGTACGTGCCACAAGTTCGGTTAATCCGGCGCGAACCATGCTAAGGTTTTCTTGTCACAGGGCTGTAACAACAACGAAGAGGAATGAATTATGAGTCTTGTCCCCGATTGTCAACGTATCAGTAATTCTTCACTGGGCCAGGAACTGGAGCTGGATGAGTGCAAGGTGTTGGCAGGCGTGATGTCAGCTGTTTCGCTCAAAAAAGGAGAAACACTCGCATCCCGTGGCGACAAAAATACTGCTCTGTATCTATTGGTAGAAGGCAAGTTGGACGTCATTAGTGAAGTCGAGGGTGAGGATAAGACTGTCTACACCATGGTACCGGGAGAATGCTCAGGAACCCGCGCGTTCGTAGATAGAAATTCACGCAAGGCAACGTTGAAAGCGACGGTAGACAGCGTTGTCTACTCCATGGTGCCAGACAAATTCGAAACCTTACTCGACTCGCATCCGAGAGTTGTCTACAAGGTGATGCGCGCCATCTTTCGTATTACGCATAAAAATCTGATGAAGATGAATATGGAAAGTCAGCAATTGGCCAATTACATCAGCAAGAGTGGTGGTAGATATTAAGCGAGATTAGTTCGCCAGCAGGTGCTGGAGTTCTTTCATCTCGTCTTTAGCTTCCGCCAGTAATTCCATGCTTGCGCCTGGGCCTAGCTTAAACACAGGAAATTTCCCCATCGCCGGCAACTCTTCCAATGACGGCAACTCCTCTGCCTCTGGTTTGCCAAAGGCCGCATGGATTTGCGATACAAGAACTACGTCACCGTAGTCTGGGGTTTCCACAGGATCTCGATACCAATCCTCTGCTGCCTCAATCACGTCGACAAATTCCGTATCAAAACGCCAGTTGGACAATACCAATTTACCCAAGGCGACTCTTAGCTCCCGCTCCATACGAAATATCGCCTCAGGATCTTTGAGAAGATCGGCACGGCGTTCAAGATACCCCAATAGCGGTAGGACACCTACATCATGGATTAATGCCGCCAGCATGGCGTGATCGGGATGTAGCTTAGGGGTAATACGGGCCAATATAAACGCAATCGAAGCGACCTGGACGCTGTGCTTCCAAAGTTGCTCGACTCGCTTGCGCGTGGGCGCGCTTCGGGCCGTAAACGCGCGACGCAAGGCGAAGCTGGTTACCAGGTTTTTAGTAACATCTAAACCCAGGCGGGTAATTGCTTTGTGACAATCGTCGACAGGTTTAACCCCGCGATACATAGGACTATTGGCGATTTGAATCAACCTGGCAGTCAATGGGATATCACTCTGAATAATCTTACTAATCACCATGATATCCGCATTTTCCTTGGCAATAGCCTTGCGTACCCTCAGGGCAATATCCGGCAGCCCGGGGAGCATCTGTTCTCCGGACTTAAGCATCTCAGTGATTTCGATTAAAATTTCGCCTGGATTACTACTCATACACTTCTCTGTGTCGAATTACCTTTCTATCGACAGATAAGCTATGAAACTACAGGAATTGATCAGGGACACGACAGCGCGTGCCCCAGTAACACATCAGGAAAAAATATTGGTACATGCCGTAATCAATGCACCTGGGAATATTCCAAGTAGCAGTACTGCAAGACCATTTACACTAATTGCCGCCCGCATATCCACCCCAGCACGTATGGGCTCATGATCCGTGGCCTTATCAAAGTACATCAGTTTGATGACCCGTAGATAATAGAATGCGCCAACGATGGAAAATATCACTGCGACAATCGCTAACCATACATGCCCTGCATCAACAACTGCCTGTAACACAGCCAATTTGGCGTAAAAACCGAGAGTCGGCGGCACGCCAGCCATGGAAAACATCAAAATCAACATAATCAGAGCAAACCAGGGGCTGCGCTCATTAAGACCCTTGAAGTCTTCCAGCTCTTCCGCCTCAAACCCCTTGCGGCTCAACAGCAATATCATTCCAAAACCGCCCAGGCCCATCAAACCATAGGCAATCGTGTAAAACATGGCGGCGCTATAACCGTCCTTACTGCTTGACAGCACGCCTAGAAATAAGAATCCCATATGCGCTATCGTCGAATACGCCAGCATGCGTTTGATATTGGTTTGCGCAATCGCGACCACATTACCAATGACGAGTGACAGCACTGCCAATATCATCAGTAAATCATCCCACTGGCCGTGCAGACCGCCCATTCCTTCGACCAGCATACGCATCACCATCGCGAAACCAGCAAGCTTCGGCGCTGTACCGATATAGAGTGTTACGGCGGTTGGTGCGCCATGATAGACATCGGGCACCCACATATGAAATGGCACAGCACCTAGCTTAAAGGCCAGACCTACAACAGTGAACACCAGTCCGAGCAGTAACACCATATCCTTTTCTGTGGAAGCAGCGACGTGCTGACCCAGCTTGCTAATGTCCAGAGTGCCTGACGCACCATATAGCATTGACATTCCGTACAGCAGCAAACCGGAGGCTAATGCTCCAAGTATGAAATATTTCATTGCTGCTTCAGTCGCTCGCGCCGAGTCACGCTGCAAGGCGACCATGGCATACAGAGACAGTGATAAAAGCTCCAGGCCAAGATATAAAGAAATCATGTTGTGGGCAGAGACCATCACATTCATACCCAGTACACCGAACAATGCCAGTACCAGAAATTCGCCTTTGAACAAATTTCGATCCATCAGGTATTGGCGTGAATAGATGAGCGTGCCTATCGTCAAAAGATAAATAAACATCTTGAGCATAACGCCCATCTGATCACTGATAAATGTCCCGGACAATACAATTTCGGGCGCATCTGGCATTAGCTGAAAACTAATTACTCCCGCCCCAATCAGGGACAAAATCGACAGCGCGTAAACAATAGCGCGCATATCCTCGCCAAGATAGACATCGAGCAGCAGGATGATACACGCCATGCTGAGCAAAAAGATCTCAGGCAATAGTGGTACAAATTCGGTTAACGCAACACTCATGTACAAATCTCTTACGGTAGTTTTGGATCAGTGATATGAACCAGTAAATTATCCACACTGGCGTGCATAACCTCCAGCAATGGATTTGGCCACACACCAATCAACAAGGTAAATGCGGCGAGTGTTCCAAGGAATATCCACTCGCGTAAGTTAATATCTTTCAGTTTGGCGACATTGTCATTGGCGACTTCACCAAAGAATACGCGCTTGACCATCCATAGCGTATAGGCCGCACCGATAATCAGGGTCGTTGCTGCCAGGAAGGCAATCCAGAAATTTGCTTTTACAGACGCCAAAATAACCATGAATTCGCCAACGAAGGCAGAAGTACCTGGAAGGCCTGCATTGGCCATGGCAAACAACACCGCGAAGGCGGCAAAGGCCGGCATCGTATTTGTTACACCGCCATAGGCAGAAATGTCACGGCTGTGCATTCGGTCATACAGTACGCCGACACACAGGAACAATGCGCCTGATACAAAACCATGAGAAATCATTTGTACCATCGCACCTTCGATACCCATGGCCGCACCCTGCATGGTGCCATTATTGGTTTCGTAAATCATGAATGGAATAAAGAAACCGAGCGTAACAAATCCCATATGCGAGATTGACGAGTAAGCGATAAGCTTCTTCATATCCTGCTGAACCAGGGCGACAAAACCGATATAAACGACTGCTATCAAAGACAGCGTAATCATGAGCCAGTCGAGTTCATTACTCGCCGCAGGCGTGATCGGCAAACTGAAACGCAGAAAACCGTAGGCACCCATTTTCAACATGATCGCCGCCAGTATCACCGAACCACCTGTTGGCGCTTCAACGTGTGCATCCGGCAACCAGGTATGTACTGGCCACATGGGCACCTTAACTGCGAAAGCAATCAGGAAGGCCAGGAAGATAAGTATCTGCTCGTTCATGCCCAGTTTGAGGTCATGAAAATCGAGTATGCCAAAGCTGCCAGACTGAACATACATATAGATCAGCGCCACTAACATGAACACCGATCCGAGAAAGGTATATAAAAAGAATTTAATAGTGGCGTAGACGCGACGTACTCCACCCCACATACCGATAACCAGGAACATCGGTATCAACATCGCTTCCCAGAATACATAGAAAAGCACCGAATCCAAGGCAGCAAAAACGCCAACCATCATACCTTCCATGATAAGAAAGGCTGCCATGTACTGAGCGGTTTTATACTGGATAACTTCCCAGGCTGAAATGATGACCAGAACAGTAGTGAACGTCGTGAGTACAATTAGCGGCATGGAAATACCATCCACGCCGAGGTGATAAAACACATTGAAACTGCTGATCCACGAAACTTTTTCAACAAACTGCATCTCTGCAGTCGTGATATTGAAACCCGTGAACAGTGGGATAGACAAGACAAACGTTAATAACGAAACTAAAAGTGACAGGCCACGCGTGATACCTGCACTTTTGTCCGACCCCGTGGCCAGTACCAGCATACCGCCAAATATCGGTAGCCAGATTACGATACTGAGTAATGGTAAATCAGAAAACATTCAGTCGTGTCCTTTCCTTGCGGGCCCTAGACCACGTAAACCCACGTTAACAATGCTGCCAGGCCAAAAAACATGGCGAATGCGTAGTGATACAAATAACCGGATTGGATATTGCGTACTACGCTTGAAATCCAGCCAACACTTTTTGCCGTGCCATTAACCATCATGCCGTCAATCAGACGCGCGTCACCAACTTGCCATAGCAAACGACCAATACCGCGACTGCCGCCTGCAAAAACTTTTTCATTGAATGAATCAAAACCGTAAGCGTTATCAAATATGCGATGCACAAAAGCAAATTTCTGTTTCGCTGTCGCGGCGATATCCGGACGCTTCATGTAAATGAACCATGCGGTAAATAAACCGAGCATTGCCAGAACAAAAGCAGGGCTCATCATGCCATGCAAAATAAATCCGACAGGACCGTTAAAGTCGATCTTAGCTAATACATTACGCTGTTCAAACACCACCAGCGAAGAACCAAAATAATCACCAAACAACATCGGGCCAATCGCCACAAAACCTATCATCACTGATGGGATTGCCAACAGTATCAGCGGAATGGTGACAACCTTGGGACTCTCGTGTAGATGTGAACGTGTGTGCTCATCCATGCGTTCCTTCCCGTGGAAGACCAGGAAGAACATCCGAAAGCTATATAAAGCGGTAATGAACACACCTAGTAGTACCGCGACATAGGCGAATCCTGCGCCAGGTATCGTCGACGCGTGCACCGCTTCGATAATCGCGTCTTTCGAAAAGAAACCTGCAAACCCTGGAAAACCAATCAAGGCCAAAGAACCTACGAGTGATGTCCAATAGGTAATCGGCATGTACTTCTTCAAGCCACCCATTTTGCGAATGTCTTGCTCGTGATGCATGGCGATAATGACAGAACCTGCAGCGAGGAAGAGCAAGGCCTTGAAGAAGGCGTGTGTCATTAAATGGAACAAACCTGCCGCATAGGCCGATGCACCAAGCGCCACAACCATGTAACCCAACTGGGACAGGGTCGAATAGGCCACCACGCGTTTGATATCGTTTTGTACCAGCCCGAGGAAACCCATGAACAAGGCGGTGATCGCACCAATCACCAATACCACACTGAGTGCCATCTCGGACATCTCGTATAGCGGTGACATACGCGCCACCATAAACACGCCGGCGGTAACCATGGTGGCGGCGTGGATCAATGCGGAAATCGGTGTTGGACCTTCCATGGAATCGGGAAGCCACACATGTAGCGGCACCTGAGCCGATTTACCCATGGCGCCGATGAATAGCAAAATACAAATCACCGACATCAACGACCACTCAACACCAGGAAGTATCTGAACGGTAACTTCATTCATGCGTGGCGCAGCAGCGAAGACATCGTTGTAATCAAGGCTGTTGAAATACATCAACACCATGGCAATACCAAGAATAAATCCGAAGTCGCCAACGCGGTTTACCAGGAAAGCCTTTAGATTGGCGTATATTGCCGTCTCTTTCTTGAACCAGAATCCGATCAACAGGTACGAAACCAAACCTACCGCTTCCCAGCCAAAGAACAACTGCATGAAGTTGTTGGCCATGACCAGCATGAGCATCGAAAAGGTGAACAGGGAAATATAACTAAAGAAACGTTGATAGCCAGGGTCGTCGTGCATATAACCAATGGTATAGATATGCACCATTAGTGAAACAAAGGTCACAACCACCATCATCATCGCTGTTAGACGATCGACAAGAAAACCGACTTCTATGGTGATACCGTCGGTGAATCCCCAGACGTACACAGCCTGATTAAAAATTGCGCCGCCGTCCCATACGATGTTTTTGAACACATACATGGACAAGACACAAGATATTGCCACGCCAGCTATCGTTGCCCAATGTGCGCCGGCACGTCCGATTTGCTTGCCAAACAAACCAGCAATAATAGAACCTATTAAAGGGGCGAGAACGATCGCTATTAATATGCCTTCCATAGTCCGTCCCCTAGCCTTTCAATGAGCCAATATCGTCGACGTTGATACTTTGTCGGTTACGAAACAGCACCACCAGTATCGCCAAACCAATTGCTGCTTCCGCCGCTGCAACAGTGAGTATAAAGAACACAAAAATCTGGCCAGCTGTGTCGCCAAGATAATGGGAAAACGCAACAAAATTGAGATTGACGGCGAGCAACATTAATTCAATAGCCATCAATAGGATAATGACGTTCTTTCTGTTCAGAAATATACCGGCCACGCTGATACAAAACAGTATCGCGCCCAATATCAAAAAATGTGACAGTGGAATCATTTTTCCCTCAGCTCGACTTTTTATTTCTTGCTCTGGTCAGAACCGCGCTTCTTCTCCGAAGGCATTCTCACCATGCGTACACGATCATTACGCTTAACAGCTACCTGAACATCTGCGGATACGAATTTGGTCTGGCGAGATTTGCGCATAGTCAATGCTATCGCCGCAATAATCGCTACTACCAGTATCACCGCCGCCAACTCAAACGGATAGACATATGTCGTATAAAGAACGCGCCCCAATTCTTTGGTGTTACTGTATTCAGCACCTTTCGTCACCGGATCAGGCATGTTTTCCAAGCCAAATCGATCGCCGCCCAATACCATACCCAGTTCGATTACAACGACTATCGCGACGAACGCGCCGATGGGCAAATAACGGGTAAACCCTTCACGTAGTGGTATAAGGTTGATGTCGAGCATCATGACCACGAACATAAACAACACCATGACCGCGCCCACATATACCAGCACCAGCGTGACAGCTAAAAACTCCGCTTCCAGTAGAATCCACAAACCTGCGCTTGCAACAAAAGACAGTACCAGAAACAACGCCGCCTTAACGGGGTTACGAATGGTTATAACCATCATGCCCGCAGCGATCAGAATGGCGCCGAACAAGTAAAATAGGGCTAACTCAATATTCATCTGGCTTTCCTGTTCTAACGGTAAGGTGCGTCGGCTGTACGATCTGCAGCGATCTGCGCCTCTAGTTTATCGCCTACCGCTAATAATTTTTCCTTAGTCATGATGTTCTCGCCACGCTTTTCGAAGTGGTACTCGAATATACGTGTCTCGACTATAGAATCAACGGGACAGGATTCCTCACAGAATCCGCAAAAAATACATTTGAACAAATCAATATCGTAACGCGTCGTACGACGCGTCCCATCGGCGCGCTCTTCCGAGTCGATGGTTATCGCAAGTGCCGGGCAAACAGCTTCGCACAATTTACACGCAATACAACGCTCTTCACCGTTGGGATAACGACGCAAGGCATGCAAACCGCGAAAACGTGGAGACAACGGCGTCTTTTCTTCGGGATAGCGGACAGTGATCTTGCGGGAAAACATATAGCGCCCAGTCAGGCTCATGCCCTTGAGCAATTCCCACAAAAATAAACTTTTAATGTAGTTGACTACACCAGACATGAGTTACTCCAGTCCTTTTCCTAATCGAACCACGGTCCAACTTTACCAAGTATCATCACACCCACGACCAGTATCCAGACGATGGTGATGGGTATAAAAATCTTCCATCCCAGACGCATGATCTGGTCGTAACGGAAGCGTGGAAACGTGGCACGCAGCCAGATATAAAGAAATAAAAATATCGACGTCTTAGCTAGCAACCAAATAATACCCGGTACCCAGGCAAAGAGGTCTTCCAGCATGCCCATGCCCTGGAATGGTGACAACCATCCACCAAGAAACATCAACGATGTCAGCAGCGAGATCAGTATCATGGCTGCAATTTCTGCCAGCATAAACACGCCAAACATGATTCCCGAATATTCCACAAAGAATCCCGCGACGATTTCTGATTCACCTTCTGCCATATCAAAAGGCGGACGATTCGTTTCGGCAACACCTGCGATGAAATAGATAACAAACATGGGAAACAATGGAATCCAGAACCAAGTCCAGAAACCACCGGATTGCGCCTCGACGATATCGACCAGATTAAGACTGCCACCGGCCATCAACACAACCACCAGCGCGAATCCCATGGCAATTTCGTAGGAGACCACCTGTGCAGACGAACGTAGCGTGCCCAGGAATGCATACTTTGAATTTGAAGACCAACCGGAAAGAATAATGCCGTATACCGACATAGACGTGATCGCCAGAATATATAACAGCCCCGCATCGATATCCGCGAGCAGCATATCCTTATCAAACGGTATGACGGCGAAGGCCGCAATAATCGGCGTGAAAGACAATACCGGCGCCACCAAAAACATAAAACGGTTTGCATTGGTGGGAACGATGGTTTCCTTGAGTATCAGCTTAATACCATCGGCTATCGGCTGTAACAGCCCCCATGGTCCAACACGGTTTGGACCAAGACGTACCTGCGCGTAACCCAGTATTTTTCTTTCTGCCAGTATGACGTATGCACATCCGATCATAATCGGCAACACGATGGCGACGATCTTGATAACCGTCCATACCAAGGTTGGCAGCGGATCAGGCAAACCTGAAAACAGACCTTGTATTAAGTCAACCATGCAACGTTCTCACAATTCTCTCAAAAGCGATTTTGTTTGTTATGACTTGATCAAGGTAACTGGATCAAGCGAACCACCTAGCGGCAGTGTTTTAGTTGTTGCTGTAGCAATACGTACACAGGACTGCGCAACACGATTATCGATGACGACCTTTAGACGTGCGCTTCGATCACCCTGTTGAACATCAACGTTCTTACCTTCTTCTACTGCCAGTTGTTGCGCAGTCTGTTCGTTCATGAATACGGCTGCAACAGATGCATCTTCTGTTTTCTGCAAGGCATCTGCGCGCCTAACAATAGAATCTACATTATAAATAGGCATTTCAACAACTCGTTGTATGCCTTTCACCTCAGCACCAAGATCAGGTGGACAACGCCAGGTTAAATGGTTATCAACGCGTATGTCGCCAACACTTTTGCTGACGTCCCCGCGAACTTCTTCGATATCCATGTAATCAAATCCCTGGAGCTCGCACATATTGCCGAGTACACGTAAAACTTTCCAGGCGGGACGAGCCTCCATGTGTGGCGAAGTCATTCCCTCAAAAGATTGTACAGTACCTGCCGCGTTTACAAATGTTCCCGCTGTTTCAGCATAAGTTGAAATTGGCAATATAACATCCGCATATTGTTCAATCGTCGCCGTCTTATACGGCGTCAGACTGATAACGAAACCCGCCTTGCTCATCGCCTGCATAGCCTTTTGCCCGTCGATGCAGTCGTATTCCGGTTCAATATTGAGTAGCACATAGGCGTCTAGTTTGCTTTCGAGCATCGTCGAAGCATTCAATCCTGTTTTCGCTGCGGATTTATTTCCCGCTTCGCGATGCGGTAACACGCCAGCGGCTGATGCACCCACACTATTAGCTGAATGATTGAGAAAACCCAGCTTGCTCTCGCTCATTTGCGCAATGGCAAACGCAAGCATGCGCAGCTTGTTGTATTCGGGATGTTGCATAGCCTGCATTCCCAACAATACTGTCGCATTATTGTTTTGGACCAGATCCTTCGCCATCGCCTGATGTGTGGCATTGGATTCAACACCTTTTAACAAACCATCAAGCCCTTCCATAGCAGGCATTTTCGTTTGCGCTTGAACCGCTTTGGCTACGGCAGCTAATTCACGAACAAATTCCGATGGTGGTACAAGCGCGCTCTCGGCGACAGGAAAGCGAACTTCATAGTCTACGGCATTGATAAAACTAACTCGGGCTTGATTGTTAAGCGCCGCTTTGCGAATTCGGTGCGAAAGCAAAGGCTGGTCTTTGCGTATATTAGCGCCGACGATGAGCGCAGCACCGATATTTTCCAGATTCTCGATTGACTGTCCCAGACTTGTTGTCATGGGATCGCAGTCCTGGTCAGCAAAGTCACGCTGTTGCAGACGATGATCGATATTACTGACGCCCAAACCCCTCGCCAGCTTTTGGAATAAATAATGTTCTTCGAGCGTGGCATTGGCCGCAGCAAGAAAGCCCATTTTATCCGCACCCTGACTTACCACCGACTTCAAGCCTTCCACCGCATAATTCAAGGCAGTTTCCCAGCTAACTGTCTTCCAACCGCCGTTGTCCTTAATCATCGGCGAACCGACTCGGTCATCGTGATACAGACCTTCGTAAGCAAAGCGATCTCGGTCAGATATCCAGGTTTCGTTTATCTGTTCGTTGTCTAGTGGCACGACACGCATGATCTCGCCACGACGCACATGCGCGTTGATATTAGAGCCCAAACAGTCATGTGGCGCGATTGAACGATTCTGCTGCATTTCCCAGGAACGGGCGGTGTAACGAAATGGTCTCGAGGTCAAAGCACCGACCGGGCACAGATCTATCATATTGCCCGATAACTCTGAATCGACAGTCGCTTCAACATAGGTACCGATCTGCATGTGTTCACCACGACCGGTTGCGCCAAGCTCTTTAATGCCGGCAATTTCGCTACCAAAACGCACACATCGCGTACAGTGAATACAGCGCGTCATATCGGTTGCGATGAGTGGACCGATATATTTTTCCGCGACGACACGCTTGCGTTCAGAGAATCTTGATACATCGCCACCATAACCCATGGCAACGTCTTGCAATTCACACTCACCGCCCTGGTCACAGATCGGGCAATCCAGTGGGTGATTGATTAATAAAAACTCCATCACGCCTTTTTGCGCCATCAAGGCAATGCGTGAACGGGTAAATACTTTCATACCATCAGTCACCGGCGTCGCACATGCCGGTAATGGCTTACGCGCCTTGTCCACTTCCACGAGACACATGCGACAATTGGCCGCTACTGAAAGCTTTTTGTGATAACAAAAGCGTGGAATATAGACACCGGCATCATCGGCGGCCTCGATGACCATCGCGCCGTCTCTTGCCTGAATTTCCTTACCGTCTACTTCTATCTTGACCATATCGCTTTTCTCTACACCATGCACTTCTTGTGATCGATGTGATATTGGAATTCATCGCGGAAGTGTTTGATAAAACTTGCCACAGGCATTGCCGCTGCGTCGCCTAGAGCACAAATCGTATGTCCTTCAATTTTGGCCGCCACATCATCGAGAAGATCGAGATCTTCCGGACGCCCGTGACCGTGTTCAATGCGATGTACTACGCGCGAAAGCCAACCGGTTCCTTCGCGACACGGCGTACATTGGCCACAAGATTCTTCGAAATAGAAATGTGAAATACGCGCCAGTGTCTTCACCATGCAGGTCGAGTCATCCATGATAATGACTGAACCAGCACCAAGCATCGAACCGGCTTTGCCAATCGAATCGTAATCCATGGTTACGTCCATCATCTTACTTCCCGGAAGCACCGGTGTAGATGATCCGCCTGGAATGACAGCCTTGAGCTTACGGCCCTTCCACACGCCACCCGCCATTTCCAGTAACTCAGCGAACGGCGTGCCCATGGAAATTTCGTAATTACCCGGTTTGTTCACATGGCCAGAAACAGAAAATAATTTGGTACCGCCGTTGTTCGGTTTGCCGAGATCAAGAAACCACTTTCCGCCATTGCGTAAAATCGACGGAATGGAAGACAATGTTTCCGTATTATTAATAGTCGTCGGTCGGCCGTATAGACCAAAACTTGCTGGAAAAGGTGGCTTGAAACGCGGCTGCCCTTTTTTACCTTCGATAGATTCGAGTAATGCGGTTTCTTCACCACAAATATACGCACCCGCACCGAGATGTACTTCAAGGTCGAAATCGATACCCGAACCCATGATGTTCTTGCCCAACAAACCTGCAGCGCGAGCATCTTCAATCGCGGCCTGAAACCGTTCATACGGTTCCCAGAATTCGCCACGGATATAGTTGTAACCTTTCGTCGCGCCTATGGTGTAGCCAGCGATCGCCATGCCTTCAACTAATGCATGCGGGTTATATCGCAAAATGTCGCGGTCTTTGAATGTTCCTGGCTCACCTTCATCCGAGTTGCAGACAATATACTTTTGCCCAGGGGTGTTGCGCGGCATGAAACTCCACTTCAAACCCGTAGGAAAACCCGCACCGCCACGACCACGCAGAGCAGATGCCTTCACCTCGGCTATAATATCCTCAGGCGAAGTCTTTTCCTGCAGAATCTTCTTCCATGCCTCATAACCCCGGTGCTTTTGATAGGTTTCTATCGTCCAGGGCTTTTCTTCATGTAAGGTGCTAAAACAAACCTCGTTAACCATTCCTGACCTCTGCGTCTATTAGGATGCGGACTGCTCAAGCGCGTCCAGAATCTCATCAACCTTTTCAGGAGTGAGATTTTCATAATAGGTTTTATCAATCTGAAACATCGGCGCGCCACCACAGGCACCCAGACATTCCACTTCCTTTATTGAATACCTTCCGTCGTTACGCATTTCGCCGAGGCCTATACCTAAACGACTTTTCAGCTTGGCTACTATCTCGTCCGAGCCCCGCAGCATGCACGACACATTGGTGCACACGCAGATCTTGGTCTTGCCGACAGGCTTCAATTCATACATGGAATAGAACGTCGCTACTTCATAAACAGAAATCGCCGGCTGTACCAGATACTCGGCAATCGCGTCCATTAAATCATTGGTGAGATAACCTTCATTATTCTCTTGCGCAATACGTAAAGCCGCCATCGTCGCTGATTGTTTTTGTTCCGCAGGATATTTCGCAATCCACACATCAATCTCAGCGCGAACCGAATCACTTAACAAATGTAATTTGGAACTACTCATTAGCGGTCGACCTCACCAAATACGATATCCTGTGTACCAAGGATGGCGACGAGGTCCGCAAGCATGTGACCGCGGGACATTTCATCTACCGACGCCAGATGCGCGAAACCTGGTGCGCGTATCTTCATACGATACGGCTTGTTCGCTCCATCAGAGACCATATAGATGCCGAATTCACCTTTTGGATGTTCCACTGCAGAGTAAACTTCGCCTGCAGGCACACAATAGCCTTCAGAAAATAATTTGAAGTGGTGAATCAAGGCTTCCATGTCACCCTTCATTTGTTCGCGCGTCGGTGGCGTGACTTTATGATCATCTAACATCACTGGGCCCGGATTGCGACGCAACCACTCGATGCATTGATTAATAATGCGAATCGATTGACGCATCTCTTCCACGCGCACCAGATAGCGATCATAGGTATCGCCTTCTACGCCAACAGGAATATCAAAATCCACTTTGTCATAGGCCGCATAAGGTTGTTTCTTACGCAAATCCCATTCGATACCGGAACCGCGCAACATCGGGCCGGTAAAACCCAGTTGTAAGGCACGCTCAGGCGTGACTACACCGATACCAACCGTTCTCTGTTTCCAGATACGATTGTCGGTCAATAAAGTCTCATATTCGTCAATGTGTTTTGGGAAACGGCGAGTGAAATCATCGATAAAATCCAGCAAACCACCCTGACGATTGGCGTTCTTGTGCACCAGGTCACGAGAAGTTGTCCACTTGGACTGCTGATATTGGGGCATGCTATCGGGAAGATCGCGATAGACACCGCCTGGACGATAATAGCTCGCATGCATACGTGCGCCAGACACGGCTTCGTAGGCGTCGAACAAGTCTTCACGATCGCGGAAACACAAGAAGAACACGGTCATCGCACCGATATCCAGCGCCTGTGCACCTAGCTGCATCAGATGATTCAGTATTCGTGTGATCTCATCGAACATGACACGGATGTATTGAGCGCGAACTGGCGCTTCAATACCGAGCATCTTCTCAACCGCTAATACGTAGGCATGTTCGTTACACATCATGGATACGTAGTCGAGTCGATCCATGTAACCGATGCTTTGGTTAAACGGCTTTGTTTCTGCCAGCTTCTCTGTGCCACGATGCAAAAGACCGATATGCGGATCAGCACGCTCGATAACCTCACCGTCCAGCTCTAATACCAGACGCAAAACACCGTGCGCAGACGGATGCTGAGGACCAAAATTAATGGTGTAATTTTTGATTTCACTCATGATTAGGCCTCTGCGCTTTCTTTTTCGATGTAGCGAAAATCATCACGAATGACACGTGGAACAAGAACACGCGGTTCGATATCAACCGGTTCATATACCACGCGTTTCTTTTCTTCGTCATAGCGCATTTCAACATGACCGAAAACCGGAAAATCTTTGCGCAAGGGATGCCCGATAAATCCATAGTCTGTCAGCAGGCGTCGCAAATCTGGATGCCCGACAAAAACTATTCCGAACATATCAAAGGCCTCGCGCTCAAACCAGTTGGCGCAATTCCAGATACCGATGACTGAATCAATAAACAAATTTGCTTCGTCGACAAACACTCGAACACGAAGGCGCTGATTGTTTTTATATGAGATCAGGTGATAAACCACGCCAAAACGCGGTTTAGACCAGAGATGCTGGGCATTTTTATCTTTGATACGACCACGGCTAAAACCTTTTTCAGTCGCCTTTTCCGTACTCCATTCAGTATCGCCATAACCCAGATAGTCGATGCCACATAAATCGATTAATTGTTCAAATCGAAACGCATCATCATCACGCAAGGTTTTACAGACTTCGAGCAACCTGTTCTTCTGAACTTCAATCGTAATTTCATCAAGCGCTACCGTGCATGACGTTATCGCTGAACCTAATCGTTTATTGAGATTTTGTATTAGTTTATCCATAACAAGAACTCTGGATCTATGCTTGGCGAGCGATGGTGTTAGTACGAATGATCTTATTTTTCAGTGCCAGCATGCCGTAAAGCAATGCCTCGGCGGTAGGTGGACAACCTGGGATATATATGTCAACTGGAACAATTCGATCACAACCGCGTACAACAGAATAGGAATAGTGATAATAACCGCCACCGTTAGCGCAGGAACCCATGGATATTACCCAACGTGGTTCAGCCATCTGATCGTAAACTTTGCGTAGTGCTGGCGCCATCTTGTTACACAGCGTACCCGCAACAATCATCACGTCCGCCTGGCGAGGACTGGGACGAAAAGCCTCCCAGCCAAAACGGGCAACGTCATAACGCGGCGCAACAATGTGCATCATTTCGACCGCACAACAAGCAAGACCAAACGTCATTGGCCACAATGCGCCTGTGCGTCCCCAGTTGATCAATGCATCAGCGGAAGTCGTGATCACGCCTTCTTTAAGAACGCCTTCTATTCCCACTCCAGGGCCCCCTTCTTCCACTCATATATAAACCCTATGACGAGTATCCCAAGGAATACCACCATGCCGATAAAACCAAACCAGCCTATTTCTTCAAGCACGACGGCCCACGGGAAGAGAAACGCGATCTCGAGATCGAAGATGATGAATAGAATGGCAACCAGGTAATAGCGTACGTCGAATTTCATACGAGAGTCTTCGAATGCTTCGAAGCCACACTCGTACTGCGACAGCTTGGCCGGGTCCGGTTTTTGAGTAGCCGCGACAACGCTAAGCACCAACGGTGCACCGCCGAAGACAGCACCCAACAGGATGAACAGTAATATAGGAAAATAGTTTTCTAGCACACTCCCCCCTACAAAAGTGTGTTTCAAAAATCTGATTTACGAAAGCTGATTTAATTAATCAAACGACTTAGTTACTTGTTTGATTTTGACGCTATTTTAGAACGAAGCCAGTCTAGGCTAGAGACCATCTCCATGTCAAGCGGGCACCACGCTGATATTCACTTACAAAACAACTAGTTACAAACTCATTGAAATTTTCTTAATGCCACATTAAGCCTAAGGTCGAGAAGATTGGTGCGGATGGCCGGACTCGAACCGGCATGGCTTGCGCCACTACCCCCTCAAGATAGCGTGTCTACCAATTTCACCACATCCGCAATTTTTACTGCGCCGGCTCCTCAGGAACTGGCGACTCTACCGGTACCGCCGGTACATCTTCACTCATTGGCGCCGCGGGTATTTCACTTGAGGATTGAACTGGAACATTCCCATCCAGCTTATCCACAATACTGACACCTTCACGCGCCTGTCCGGCAAAATATGCCAGAGTCAAACTGGTGATGAAGAAAACTGCCGCTAATATGGCCGTGGTTCGAGAAAGAAAATTGGCTGATCCACGAGCTCCGAATACGGTTTGTGACGCGCCCGCGCCAAACGCCGCACCCATGTCTGCACCTTTGCCCTGTTGTAACATTACCAGGCCAATGAGTCCCAAAGAGGCAAACAGATGAATCAAGATAAGCGCTGTATCCAAGGATAACTACCCCGCTGCCTTACAAATAGTCAAAAACTCGTCCGCATCCAAAGATGCGCCACCTATCAAGCCGCCATCGATATCGGCCTGAGAAAATAATTCGGCTGCATTGTCGCCTTTAACGCTACCGCCATAAAGAATGCGAATAGTATCGGCAACCTTAGCACTTTGTCCACGTATCCAATTACGGATAAAGGCGTGCACCTCTTGGGCCTGCTCTGGTGAAGCAGTTTTACCCGTACCTATCGCCCAAACGGGTTCGTAGGCCACAACACACTGCCCCAGTGTGTCTATTCCACAATGGTCAACAACAGCCTTTAACTGACGTTCAACAACTGCTTCTGTTTGTCCGCCTTCACGCTCTTCAAGCAATTCTCCAACGCACAAAATCGGCGTAACGCCACCTTTGATTGCGGTGTCAACCTTTTGAGCCACCATCTCATCGGTGTCTCCATACAAACTGCGTCGTTCGGAATGTCCAATAATGGCGTATCTGCAACCAACATCTTTGAGCATATCGACGGAAACTTCTCCGGTAAACGCACCTGAAGTTTCTTTGGCCACATCTTGCGCACCAACAGCAACGGCGCTACTACCCAGCTGTCTAGCCACGTCAGAGATAAAGACATATGGAGGACATACAACGATGTCAGCCTTGGTAACGGCTTTACTGCCTGACAGTATTCCTTCAACGAGAGCCTGGACGCTGACCCGTGAGCCATTCAATTTCCAGTTCCCGGCAACCATTGGTTTGCGCATTATTGTCATTCCCCGAACTTCAAAAGCAGGCAAGCTTACCGACAGACCATGGAAAAATCAACCAGTTGTCGTTAAACAGGCACAATCCCCGCCCATCAGGACGGGATTCGAACACAACTTGAAGCCATGGAGAACAAGCGCTTAGCTGACAGCCTTTAGACCTTTTAGCGCAGACTCAACTTTTTCCGCCAATTCACGGGCCAATTGATCGACTTCCATAGCGTCATTGCCCTCTATCATCACCCGGACCAGAGGCTCTGTACCGGACGCACGTAGTAATACACGTCCATTGTCTCCAAGTTTGGCTTCCGTTGCTGCAACAGCCTCCTGAATGGATTTCTGGTTTAGATCTGGCTTACCTGCCACGCGTACATTAATCATCGACTGCGGATATTTACGCATACCAGACTTCAGTTCACTCAGGCTACGACCACTTTCGATCATTGCCGCTAATACCTGCAAGGACGAGGCAATACCATCGCCCGTGGTGGTGCGATCGAGACATATTATGTGCCCAGATGATTCACCGCCAAGCATCCAGCCATTTTCCTTCATCAACTCCATAACGTAGCGATCACCGACTTTTGCGCGCAGGAATGGAATCTTGTGCGACTTGAGCGCCTTTTCCATGCCGAAGTTACTCATCAAAGTACCGACAACGCCACCATTCAACTGTCCTTGCTGTTGACGAGAACGGGCAATCACGTAGAGCAACTCGTCGCCGTCAACTACCGAGCCTTTTTCATCCACCATGATCAGACGATCACCGTCACCATCGAGGGCGATACCTACATGAGCAGAATGCTCGAGTACTTTTTCCTGCAAGAACTTAGGCGCTGTCGAGCCAACACCACTATTGATGTTGATACCATCAGGTTGATTACCGACAGCAATAACCTCGGCGCCGAGCTCTTTATAAACTCGAGGGCCGACAAAATAACCCGCGCCATGGGCACAATCGACAACGATTTTTAATCCCTGAAGTTCCATGCTGAGCGGGATAGTACTCTTACAGAATTCGATGTAACGACCTGCCGCATCCTCAACGCGGGCCGCTTTGCCCAGTGTAGCGGAATCTACTATCGTCATCGGCTTTTCCATCTCAGCCTCAATCGCCAATTCAACCTGGTCGGGTAATTTCGTTCCATCTCCCGAGAAAAACTTGATGCCATTGTCATAATGCGGATTGTGTGAGGCGCTGATAACGATACCGGCACGCGCGTGCAGTGTGCGCGTAAGGTAAGCAATTCCAGGAGTAGGCATCGGCCCGAGCAAACGCACATCAACCCCTGCAGCAATCAAACCCGCTTGCAAGGCAGACTCAAACATATATCCGGATATACGCGTATCCTTTCCGATGACCACTTTACGCCGACCTTCTTTGGCCAATATGCGCCCAGCAGCCCAACCCAGCTTGAGTATGAATTCCGGATTGATCAGGGACCCGCCTACTTTTCCTCTGACGCCATCTGTTCCAAAATATTTGCGATCTGCCACTATGGGTTACTCCTCATCTGAGTTCGCTGATTTCATCGCGGTGTACATTCGTATTACATCCATTGTTGCACCGACGTCGTGAGTTCGGATGATGTCAGCACCACGCTCAAGCGCAAAAGCTGTTAGCGCTAAACTTCCGTACAACCTGCCATCAACCGTTCTATCTCCTAATAGTTTACCAATCGTACTCTTGCGAGACACTCCTACTAACAGGCTATAGCCCGATCCTTGATATAAATCCAGATGTTGGATTAACTGCAAATTGTGTGTAACTGTTTTGCCAAAGCCAAATCCGGGATCAAGGAGAATATTCTCGGCTGGAATTCCGGCAATCTCACACTCTTTTGCTCGGTTAATCAAAAACGCTTTCACTTCATCGACGACATCTTCATATATTGGATTTGACTGCATAGTACGAGGCTGACCTTGCATGTGCATTAGGCAAACGGGCACATTCAAAGCAACGGCCGCTTCTAGAGCGCCAGGCTCCCGAAGTGCGCGCACGTCATTAATCAAATTCGCGCCGGCAGAGACTGCCTCACGCATCACCACAGCCTTGCTGGTATCAATAGAAATGGGAATGTTGGATACGGCGCGTATCGCCTCTATTATCGGGATAACACGCGTGAGCTCTTCGTCTATAGTGACTGCGGCAGCGCCTGGGCGGGTCGACTCTCCACCAATATCAATGATACTGGCTCCCTCTTCGACCATGTGCATCGCCTGCTTCAAAGCAGCATCCCTGGAAACGAAATTACCCCCGTCCGAAAAGGAGTCGGGGGTAACATTCAGTATGCCCATAATCCTGGGCGAGGATAAATCCAGACGTCCGTCTAACACGTTGAACTCAGGATCAAGACTGGCCTACCGGCCCACCCAGTTCGCCTTTGCCTGATTTCTTGTCGTCCTTGGATTCGTCCGACACACCGGCGTCTGGTTTGTTTGCATCCAGATCAGACTCTTCCCAATCACTCGGTTCACCCGGTGGTTTACCGTCCATGATGTTATCAATCTGACCACGATCAATGGTTTCAAACTTGATCAAGGCATCGGCCATGGCATGCAACTTATCCATGTGATCAATCAGGATCTGCCTGGCACGCTCATAGTTGGTATCGACAAAACGACGCACTTCCTCATCAATCAGGTGTGTTGTCTCATCAGAGACCGCCTTGTGTTGAGTGACAGATCGACCAAGGAAAACCTCACCCTCGTCTTCGCTGTATACCATCGGCCCGAGTTTTTCCGACAGACCCCACTTGGTCACCATATTGCGTGCGATATCCGTGACGCGCTGGATGTCGTTCGAGGCACCAGTAGTCACAAAGTCAGCACCAAAGATCAGTTCTTCCGCAATGCGACCACCGAAGAGACTACAAATATTACTCTCCAGCTTTTGCTTGGAATAACTGTAACGATCTTCTTCCGGCAGGAACATGGTCACGCCGAGCGCACGTCCGCGCGGAATGATCGATACCTTATATACCGGGTCGTGAGACGGCACTTTGAGACCCACAATCGCATGACCGGCCTCGTGATAAGCGGTGAGTTTCTTCTCTTCGTCATTCATGACCATGGAGCGGCGTTCCGCACCCATGAGGATCTTGTCTTTGGCCTTTTCGAATTCCTGCATGCCTACCAGCTTTAGGTTGGCGCGCGCGGCAAATAAGGCCGCTTCGTTTACCAGATTAGCTAGATCGGCACCGGAGAATCCGGGCGTACCGCGAGCAATAACGCGTGGTTTTACATCGTCTGCTATGGGCACCTTGCGCATATGTACACGCAGAATCTGTTCACGACCACGCACATCGGGCAGCGGCACAGTCACCTGACGGTCGAAACGTCCGGGACGCAATAGCGCTGGGTCGAGTACATCAGGACGGTTGGTGGCGGCGATGATGATGACGCCTTCATTACCCTCAAAACCGTCCATCTCAACGAGTAATTGGTTGAGCGTTTGTTCACGTTCGTCGTGACCACCACCCAAACCAGCGCCACGATGGCGACCTACGGCATCGATCTCATCGATGAAGATAATACAAGGCGCATGTTTCTTGGCCTGATCGAACATGTCACGAACGCGGGACGCGCCTACGCCGACAAACATCTCAACGAAATCAGAACCGGAGATAGTAAAGAAAGGTACCTTTGCCTCGCCGGCAATGGCCTTGGCCAGGAGCGTCTTACCAGTACCTGGAGGACCAACCATCAACACGCCACGGGGAATCTTGCCGCCCAACTTCTGAAATTTACCGGGATCGCGCAGGAACTCGACCAATTCGCCAACTTCCTCTTTTGCTTCCTCTACACCAGCCACATCAGCAAAAGTGACCTTTACCTGGTCTTCGCTAAGCATGCGCGCCTTACTCTTGCCGAAGGACATGGCACCTCTGCCGCCACCACCGCCCTGCATCTGGCGCATGAAGAATATCCATACGGCGATCAACAGCAACATCGGGAACCAGGAAATAAAGATCTGCATCAACAGCCCCTGCTGCTCAGGTGGCTTGACGTCAATAATAACGTCATTGTCCAGCAAATCGCCGATCAACCCAGGGTCACCGGGGCTATAGGTCACAAAGCGCTCTCCAGACTGCTTGGCGCCTCGTATCATACGTCCTTCAATCAGAACGCGGGAAACCTGCCCGGATTTAATATCCTGAATAAATTGAGAGTACTCCGTGTGACGCGACGACGTCTGGCGTGGTGCGAAATTGTTGAAGATAGACATCAACACTATCGCGATGACGACCCACAGAATGATGTTTTTTACCATTTCGTTCAAAGTAATTCCCTCATCACTTATAACTTCGGGATATTCAATATCTTCCCACGTTTAAGCTGTTGAAATGCACCCTTTTTGTGCACAGAAACTGGGTATATATATTAATCGGACACCTGCCGGGATTCTACACGCCCCAACTGACCTAAACAATCCGCTCTCGCCCCAATAGATACACCTCACGGCTCTCAGCACGCGAGGCTTTTGGTTTGCGAGTCAATAACTTGGAGAAGGATTTCTGTATTTCACGGCGCATATCCTCAATTCCCTCGCCCTGAAAAACTTTGACCAGAAAATCTCCCCCGGGTTTTAAAACCTGTCTAGCCAGCTCAAGTCCAAGCTCCGATAAATACATCGCTCGCGGTATGTCTACCGACTTCAAACCGCTAATATTTGGGGCAATATCGCAAATTACAAGGTCGACTTTTGTATCGGCTATGGCATCAATGAGCTGTTGATAGACTTCGTCTTCACGAAAGTCACCTTGGATGAATTCCACGTTGGGGAAGGGATCCATAGGCAGGATATCGAGCGCAATCAATTTGCCATGATCTCCGATCAGATTTGCAGCGACCTGTGTCCAGCCGCCGGGTGCCGCGCCGATATCGATTACCATCATACCTGGTTTGATTAGTTTATCTTTTTCCTGAATTTCCAGCAGCTTATATGCCGCACGCGAACGATATCCATCACGCTGTGCGCGTTTTACATAGTCATCGTCCAGGTGTCGCTGCATCCAACGACTGCGCGGTTTACTTTTGGCCATTACTGCTATTATCGGACACATCAACGGCTTTCTGCGGTGCCTGTTTTAGAATGGAACGAGTGCGTAATAATACCCAAGTCATTCCTGCACCACCGATCCCAATAAGCGACACAAGTTGACCAACGGGGTCTGAGACATGAAATTCCACCAGAAGGCCCAACGCCACCAATACCAGTACAATTAGCCCCAGCTCCAGTTTTACCACATTCAGTGGGCTCGGGTTTACTATCAATCTACGCCGCGTTTGCGCTACACTATGCTCTCTTTCAGTCACCGGATTAAAACCTCTTTATGTCGATTACTTCGAAACAGAAGCAACACCTCAAAGCGCTCGCACATGCCCTCAAACCCGTCGTAATTATTGGTGCCAATGGCCTCAGTGAAGCCGTCAGCGTTGAAATCGAAAATGCCCTCGCACACCACGAATTGTTAAAAGTCAAAATTAACATTGGCGACAAAGACGATCGCATGGAAGTCGCCAATACCATCGCTACCAATCTCAATGCGGAGTTGGTCCAAAATATCGGACGCATTTCTATTTTCTACCGACCTTCACAAAATCACAAAATTCAACTGCCGTATTAGAGGAAGTGTTTTTTCTTATGAATACCGGCAAACAGCAACACCACGCCGGACAAAGTCGTGACCAAATACAGAACCGACGAAACGCCATGCAGAATACCAAAACGTTTCGCGTTTTCGCTGCCAGGTTCAATCCCCAGTGCTTTGATATCGGCAATTATTGGTTGCAACACAAAAAAACCCATTGCTACGCATAACACCATTAGTCCCAGGACCCAAAAACGCCATTCACGAAATGCTGTTTTTTTTGTCCGAAACTGGTAACTGAGAAATAGCGATATACCGATCACCAAGCCAACTACGGCTACGATGTAAAACATCTGTCCAGCCAGATTCCCAGCAAGACTGCGATCGTCCAGAGTCTTAAATAGAACCGGTGCAGCGATATAGCCGACTCCTACAAGACAGCCAACCCACAGAGACAAAAAAAGATTTTCGATGCGTTCGTGTAAATTCACTGGCAGATAACCTATTGTATTGGGACGGAGAGTATATCAAAGCCCTCGCGATAGATCCTCTTTGATATCTTCAATATCTTCCAGCCCGACCGCCACCCTCAACAATCCATCAGAGATTCCGGCGCTGGCTCGTTGCTCATCACTCAATCGTCCATGCGTCGTTGTGGCCGGATGGGTAATCGTCGTTTTCGCGTCACCCAGGTTGGCAGTTATGGAAACCATTTGCGTCCCGTCGACGAGCTTCCACGCCTGCGTTTTATCCGCAAGTTCAAAAGAAAGAATACCACCAAACCCAGATTGCTGTCTGGCTGCCAGTTGATGTTGCGGATGGCTTTCGAGGCCCGGGTAGAACACACGTTTTACCTGAGGCAAGGATTCCAGCCACTGAGCGAGTTTAAGCGCCGATTCACTATGCGCTTTCATGCGCAACCGCAGCGTCTCCAGGCCCTTTAGGAAAACCCATGCATTGAAGGGACTCATGCTTGGACCTCCTGTGCGTACAAAGCCGAAAACGTCCTGCCCGACGACTTCTTCGGTACCAATAATTGCGCCCCCCAGACATCGCCCTTGCCCATCAATGTACTTTGTCGCGGAATGAATAATGATATCGGCGCCAAGCTTCAGAGGTTGCTGTAACGCAGGAGTACAAAAACAGTTGTCCACTACCAAAAGACAACCATGTTTGTGCGCAATGCCTGCCAATGACTCAATGTCAGCAATCTCGGTCAATGGATTGGACGGTGTTTCCAGAAACAGGAAACGGGTATTAGGCTTGATCGCCGCTTCCCATTCGTCAAGATTGGTCTGAGATACATAAGTGATTTCGACGCCAAACTTGGCAATGAAATTATTGAACAATACCGTCGTCGATCCAAAAATCGCACGCGAGGAAATTATGTGATCACCTGCCTTCAACAGACCGTAGCAAGTCGTCATGATAGCCGCCATACCCGAGGCCGTCGCGACGCAACGTTCTCCGCCTTCAAGTGTTGCGAGACGCTGCTCGAATGTGCGCACGGTTGGATTGGTAAATCGTGAATAGATATTTCCCGGCTCCTCACCAGAAAATCGTGCCGCCGCCTGCGCGGCCGAATCATAGACATAGCTGGAGGTAAAAAATACCGGTTCTGAGTGCTCTTGCTCAGCTGTTCGCTGTATGCCCGCACGCACCGCCGCCGTATCGAATCGCAAATCTTTGTCTTTCATGGCTGTTTCCTTAAGTCGTTCGACGGGCGCAAAAAAACCCGCTTAGCACATGCTAAAGCAGGTTCGCTCCGCTTTAGCCGTATTTATTACGCGCCCGCAAGCTGTTAGATCAAATCGGCGCGAAGACGAAACATTAGCCTGAGGGACCTCTCTTGTCAACCTCGCCGGGACGCTTTCTTTTTAGACGTCGGATAAGAAATCTGGCGCTGTGTAATTGCGTAAGATGAGTGCGGGATAAACACCGAGGCGTGTCCTCAATCGTATCGGCGATTAATTCCGCCGATGCAACCGCGTTGGTCAGACCATGGGAACCGTGCCCGACATTGAGATAGAGGCCTGGGAGATATTGTGCGCTTAGATATAGTCTTGCAGGTCGTCCGTGATATAGATCATCGTAGCTGCGCCTATAGAAGGCGGGGTCATATACTGCCGAGACGATAGGCAAATGGTCGCGCGTCGCTGCACGAAATGCTGTTCGCCCGCCAGTAATATTGGCATCAATTTCATGCCCGACTAGCTCGGAAACGCTGTCGAGATTGTGCTGATGATCACTTTCGCGCACGCTTTTGTCGCTATCTCCAGGTTGGAATGTGGCACCTAGTATGTTCGCGCCATTGTGAATCGGAAGAATATAGGCATTTGCATTCAAGGGGCGTTTCAGCCCGATTAATTCCGATGACTCAACATAACTGAGTTGCCCGCGAACCGTATGCAGACTTAGTTCGTGGTGTGGTAATAATCGGTTTGCATCGACAGCGTTAGTCAATATTACATGTGATGAGGTCCAACTGTGCGTTGCTGAGCGCAACAGCCACGCATCCTCTTGAAACGCCAGGGATTCAATTTGTTGCATAGGTTCAACGCAAATGTGTTCGGAATACAAATCCAGTAGTTCGCGACAAAGCTTTTGAGGATTCAACATACCGGCTTGCGGAAAAAACACAGCGCTTGCCAAAAGTTGCAAACCGCTCATTTCCGCAATCTCGTGCTTATCTATAGCCTGCATAAACAAACGATTGATAACGCTCCAGTCAAAACGTTGCAGTTCGGCGATCTGTAATACACCACTGGCTTGCCATGCATCATATGCTTGGTAAAAGGCGCTGGCTTGCAGAAAAGCGGCTGTATTAAACGTCGACCAGGAATGCACACCACTGCCCAAATGTGGCGCCACCAAGCCAAGCGGATTTCCAGACCCTTCTTGTGCCACCGCCGCATTGCGTTCGATCAAAGTCACTTTCCAACCGCGACTCGCCAGGCTAAAAGCATTTAACACCCCAGCAATCCCTGCTCCTACAACAATTGCTTGTTTGTCACCTGAAAACGCGTCTGGAGGACAAAACCATGGTTGCTCATCCGGTGTCTTTTGTTCTCCAGTAAAACTCCCCCTCAACATCTCACGCTTGGCACCATAGCCAGAAAACTTTTCGACCGCAAAGCCGACGTTTTGTAAGCCTCTGCGAACGAACCCGGCGGCGGTAAACGTGGCGAACGTCGTTCCTGTTTTACTGTGACGAGCAATTTCACTAAACAAGTCATCATTCCACATACCCGGATTCTTTGAGGGTGCAAATCCATCCAGATACCAGGCATCTGCCTTTCCCTGCATTTCCGGTAACAAATCCTTTACATCACCTAGACACAGCGTAAGAACCACTCTATTGCCATATAGATAGAGCCTGTGCATACCCGCCAGCAAGGGCGGATAACGATCGAGCAATTCTTCACTGAGCTCGCCCAGATCAGCCCAATGTGCGTGTATTTTTTGGAGGTCCTCGCGACGAAAGAGGTGTTTTTCGAAACTGACATAGTGCAGGCGTTGATCAGGGCGGCTCTCCCTCAACCACAGTTGCGCCGTGGCGAGAAAATTCAATCCGGTTCCAAACCCGGTCTCAGCAATGACGAAACGCTCTCTGCCTTGCCAACGCTGCGGTAATCCATTCTGCCGAATGAATACATAGTGGCTCTCCTCAAACCCGCCTTCACGCGCAAAGTAATGATCGCCATAGCGATCAGAGTATGGATGCGCATCCTGAAAAGTTAATTCAGCTGGTTCTAAGTTCAGGTCAAGTTCATTGTTTTTTCTCATGATTCAGTATGACTTAAGTCTGATGCTCGATAGTTCAGCGTTGACAAGTACCAATTTAATGGCCCGGCACGAAAATAAGAAACCGAATGATACGGTTTATAACGCGTCGGGCAATGACTAATTTGCGCAAGTTGCGCTTTTGGAGGGGGTTTCCAATATGTCCAAGCTTCGTCATTCTGTCCTGATTCCTGTAATCGGGGCGATCTCGATATCTATGCTCAGTGGCTGTCTGGAATCACCCAAACCGTTTTCGGAGACCCATCCAGGTGCGGCAGATGCCGGAATGGACCACAGCGCTCACAATCAGAACAATCAAAATCAAAACCAGACACAGACGCAGAACACGACTATAGACTATGTACCGAGCCAATGGGGTGCGAAACAGGAACTTGCCACCGACAATGTCACTGATAGTGGCGTAATGTTACATAGCCTTAAATTTACGCCGACCGCCCAAGGAAGCGGTTACGCGAATTGGGAGATCATGGGCCCAACAGGTAAAAGCGGTTTTGCATACTATGATGCTTCTGCATCTGCTCCAACCTTGACAGCATCCTCGCCATTACCAACAGATCACACCGCATCTCATATCAGTTTTGCATACGATACATCCGCTGGCGATACGCTGGCTGCGTGGAGCAACAATAACACTATACACACCAATCTGTTTATGCCTGGTATGGGAGCGTCCTGGATGACTGCGCAGGCTCGCGGCGCAGGTAAAAACCCACACGCCTTTATCAATAGCACGGGAGACCAGTTTGTCCTGGCTGAAGTAGCACTGACAGACGGCTTCGCGCTAGGAATGTATTCAAAATTATCCAGCAGCAGCAATTGGTCAACAACCGCAGCTCAGCTTGACCGGATTGGAAAAACGTTAAAGCAATATACTGTCGCGGTAGATAAGGACGGTGCTCCTGTCGTTGCCTGGTTAGAACAAACGCCAAATGCGGCAACAACAGATGAGCAATTTAGCGTCAACGTTGCACGCTATTCCACCACTGGTGGCTGGACACAAACTGGAACCGATATTTTCCCGTCTGGCAGTATCGTCACCGACGGCAATATTGTGTCTATGGCCCTGGCGATTGATAACGCCAATAACACATATATGATTGTTAGTACAAGCAACAATGGGCGTCACATTTATTCTGCCAAGCAAAGCAGCACAGCTTGGAACACTACGCAATTGAACAACCCTAACAAAACCAATACACATGTTGAAAACACGCCCGTTGTTGCTGGCTTTAAAAACAACAAAATGCTAATCGCCTGGCTTGAACATGATTTGAATACAACTACGAACTCAGCAAAACCTGCGCTCTATTCGGGTGCCTCACTCAAAATCTACGCCCGTGAGGGTACCGGGGGAACAACGCGAATTATTGAACGTAGCATAAGCGCCGATACTCTCGCCGCTGAACGTGTTGTTGCTTCATCAACCACCGGTATGACTATCGGAGCGCTTAGCGCTAATCTTGTCAATTCCGGCGAGGCCATACTATCCTGGGCTGAGAAAGGGGCATCAACGACCAATATAATGTCCAGCAACTACACCATCAATACATCAGGCGCTGGCACCTGGTCTCAAAAAGAATTGATATTCTCGACGAACAGCACATCAATTCAGGTCGAAGCAACGTCGACTATGATAGACGCTAATAAAAAAGGCGTTACCTTCTGGAGTGAAAAACCACCGGCGACAACGACGGGAACAAGTATCAAGATCTCACGTTCAACCAGAACCAACAGTTTGAACATACAAAGTTCCAACAATAACGATACGACTAACAACAATAACGATAACAATCAGAATGATAATAACAACCAAAATTCCACGTTGAGCCCAAACTGGCTTTCTGGAAACACCGCAGACATCACATTCCAAAGTTTTGATGGTGAGCAGATCGAAGGGCCTAAGATGCTTATCGACAACCTGGGAAATCGGATTGTTTACTTTTCGCGTAGTCCGCAAAGTTACGATTTTAATCAAGCCATGGAAGTAACGAATTACTTTGTTCGCTATAGCAATGGCGTATGGACACGGTTGCTACAAAACAGCACCATTCTTGACGGCTTAGTTCAGCCTATTCGATTCAGCCAACTGCATATGGCAAAGAACACTGGAACGTTGGTGGGATTGGTTTCTGATCAGACACGTTATTTCGTTATATTCTATTCACCTGTCTCGGGGTGGAATAAATCGGTTGTTGAAGGAATTTCTGCGGGAAATACCCCGCCACGCCTTCATGTCGACGACGAAGGCATGGTGACGCTGATATACACAAAGTTTACACAAAATGTAACGACGCTAAACGCGGTCCACTATATGACTGCCACCAGCTTCAGCAATGTATTTGAACTCAGCATCCCGAATGGCTCATACGAACTTGGGCACAATCATAATGTCACGCCTGGTGGAATTGTGCATATTGGCTGGATCGATACCGTTTTACATCAGACCCAGGGAGTTATTCGCGAGCTACATACTGCGACTTTTACTCCTCAATCTGGATGGACGGAAACTACACAAGTATTATCTAGCAATCAATTGGATAATTATCTACATACCCACTATATTGTAACGCCTACTGGTAAACAGGTTTTTCTTCAAAACGATGTACTCAATCACCGGCTACGGTACTCAATAAGAAGCACTGACGGAAGCTGGGGCGCGATAACCACATTGATCGAAAACTTTGTACCGGTGTCTGACCAATATGACAATCTGCTATCGTCTAAATCTCTACATGTGGCCACAGGTCGAGATGACAATGTTTTAGTCGTCTGGAAAGAGCCAATGGAAAATACATCCGCCGTCCCCATGTTTATGTATAAGTCAGTGATGCTTAACGGAACGGACAATACATGGAGTTCTCCAAGCTCTATCTCTGGCGAATTACACGAAAGTCAGAAGCAATTGAATGTAACGCTTGTAGACAATACAACGGCTGTCGCTACCTGGGTTACAGGAGATTGGAAGAAGATTTATGCAAATACCTTTTCTCTCACTAGTGGTTGGGCGGTTACACCGAGTTTAATCGCAAATGAAGCTGGTGCTTCTAACTTATTGAAGCCGACTATTGTAAGCAACCTGACCGATACGATAATCGCTTGGAAAAAACAAACTCAGACAACAACCGGCTATGACAATAGCATTTGGAGTTCAGTAAACCAATAAAGTTGATCTATATTAACTTCATAGCCCTCAGGATCTAGATCCTGGGGGCTTTTTCATATAACGATTTCAACACTCAGCCATTGCTTCTCGTTTTGCACGGTCAGCCGATATTCCATCTGTCCCGATAAACCTTCGTCATCTAGTACGCAGCTGTTGAGCTAAAGAGTATCACCATTAAGAACCAGAGGAGTTTATTCTGATTATACGGAGTAGGCATTTGACTGATTTTACATCGCGATCGTGCAGACAGAATAGAACACATAGACAGCAAGAAACTAGTAATGCTTGCGACCCAAAACAAGAGCTCGCTCAGCAGAGTGAAGTCAAATCACGAATATTCCTTAGCCTAATATCACTCGCAATTTATTCCTACGTTTGGAGGTCAAAACATGGCAGGTCGGTTTGAACAGCTCAGGGTATTGGTATGCAATGGGAAACGCTGCAATCTATTCACGCGAAACCAACAGGGTTCTGTCTTGCATAAATAAAAAAAGCCTGCGGTATTCACCGCAGGCTTTAATTCAGGCCCCGTTCTTATTACTGTTGAGGACCCGGCCTGAACTGAAAAAACGTCTAGAACATCGCCTCAAGGGCAAATGTTGCTATCCAGGTAGTACGCATTTGCGGACCCCACAAGTTTTGATATACCGGCAAAGTCAGCTCTGCTCTTGCGCCCCACATGCGATCTGCCGTGTTAACCTTGAAACCTAAGGTTCCATCTAAGCGCATGCCGCCGTAAAGAGAAGGATCAGCAGCGGGAGAACCCGGCATATCCATCATGTTATGAGACATAGTAGTATTGATGTATATATGTTTGCCTTTGATTTTCTCTATGTCACTGAATGTGCCGCGCGCAAGTAGTGAAAAATAGCGAGAGACATGCCACTCAGTAAAAGCATTCAACTCACCCTTGTTTCCTAATCGGTACCCTGCGTTATTGTCATGAACTCTATAGATGTATTCGAATCCAGTACCCAGTGTGAAATCTCCGAAACGGCGCGAGTACTTGAGTGAAGGCCTAACATCGAAAGAACCAGAACCTAGCTGCATACCGTAAGGCAAATAGGTATCTTGTATATTTGTCGCGTCCATCACCATTTTGCCAGACTCATAAATTGAACCGCTAGGAATTCCAACCCCCATTCCAATCACAACATCAAATGGCGTGCTATACAATAAACTGACTACAGAATCTCCGAATCCAGCGCTGGTCATAGTAGAGTCGACGCCGGTACTGGTTGCACTGCCATTATTCGTCGTCATACCCATTTCGTTGGCCATGAAATGCACCATCGCCATCACTGTCAGATTATTGGTAATGCCATACATACCCATCAGCATGTGCATCTGCATACTCATATCAGTGGGCGACATCATATAACCATAGGAATTGAGCACATCTTTAGCTGTAACGATTTTGGTCGTGTCGAGCATGTCCGCCATATTCATATAGGAATAGCGATACTCAAACATCCACATTCCCTTACCATGAGACCCGTGATGATGTTGATGAGCACCGGAGTCACCTCCACCGCCACCTACGCTCGACATCAATGTGCCGTCAGGCATTAGGTGGTATCCAGCAGGTGCGACAGCAGTAGCAGGGTTATTGGCCATGATGCGTCCGTCTGGCATGCGATGAAAACCTGCAGGGACATCTTGCGCGATAACCCTTGCAGGTGGTGGCGGTTCCGCACCTTGCTCAAGTTTTACCAGGACACCATTTGCTCGCATGTAATATCCCGGAGGAGCGATGGCTGATGCAGGATTATTCGCCATTAGTCGTCCATCGGGCATTCGATGAAAGCCCGGTGGCGTTTCGAATTCGTCTACCAATACTGTCGCGGGCTGAGAAACTGCCGGTGCAGATTCTTCCAGCTTGACCAGGACGCCGTTAGAGCGCAGGAAATAGCCAGGAGGAGCAATTGCGGTGGCAGGGTTATTTGCCATGATGCGGCCATCAGGCATTCGGTGGTAACCGGGAGGGAGCTCCTCAGCACCAGCAGGCGATGCAGATGTTACGGATGCCGCGAGTAGCAACGAATAAAATATGCGCTGCTTAAAACCAGAACAAAACTGCATAATCGACTTTCCCACACATTTATAGTAATGCGTTGAATTTTCACATCAAAACCTGAAGTCAAAATTACGAATTACGCTATTATTTTTAATCTATATTTGGCTTGATTTTAACCAGGGAATTAAAGCCAAATCCTTGACGCCTTTGTGTTTTTTTCCGCTTGTTATAATCCTTTTGGGTGATACCCAGCTTAGTTTATTTCCTTTAGTATGGCCACCAGATAGAAAGACCTCAGCAAGGAGAATGGACAGGGACGTCACCTATTCCATGCTGTTAGGGAAAAAGAGAATGGATTCACCTTCAGGAACGATTCTAACGATATCGCCTACGCTGCAACTCTCGACAAACTCTCGATTCACTGCCTCAATCACTGTTCCATCGCTTAACGCTATCTCTACTTCACATTCATCGATTGATGTCACCACATGAATAATCTTTCCGGTCAAGGCCACTTCGTCTTTATGCGCTAGTCGCAAATCTGATCGCTTAAAATACAAGCGACCGCTTTCACCTTTAAACCCTGACTTGTATCTACAACTTCCCCAGGATCCAAACAAAGTATCGTTTTGGACTCTTTCAACCTCAAGACAGTTCGTCCATCCGAGCATTTTGGCTGCAACGGAATTTATCGGTTGTTCAAATAAAGTGTTCTGTTTTCCTGACTGGACAACAGAACCTTCATGCATCAAAACAAGCTCATCGGCGAAATACCGCGCTTCATCCAAATCGTGGGTAACTAAAATGACAGTTTGGTTCCACTCACGCAACACTTGCTTAATTTCACGACGTAACTGACGCCGCAAAGAAAAATCAATAGCGGATAGCGGCTCATCAAGAAGTAAGAGCGCCGGTTCGGTGGCTAGCGCTCTGGCCAATGCAACACGCTGTCGTTGCCCACCCGATAATTGCGCTGGTATTGAGGAAAGCTGATTTTCAAGATGTAGGCGTTTAGACCAATTAGTTGTTTGTTCTCGACGTCTATCCCGATTCACACCGAAACCTATGTTCTTTTCGACAGATAAATGTTCAAACAATGCGTAATCCTGAAACACCATACCGATGTGTCTATGTCGCGGTGGTAAGTAACGCTTATGTTGACTGTCAAACCAGCATTCATCGTTAAAATCAATTCTGCCCTCGTCGGGTTTTTCCAGCCCAGCAATGAGCCTCAATAATGTCGTTTTACCACTGCCCGATGGGCCGAGTAAGACAACAATTTTTCCACCTTCAAATTCGAGATCTACGGACAAGGCGAATTCACGGTATTGCTTGCTGCAAGTTATGCTCAGACGACTCATACCCGCACTCCGCGATACCATCGTCGATTTGAGGTATACACTGCCAACAGGACTATAAATGAGAACAGCAACAAGATCGCCGAACTGATATGCGCAGAGGCGAAATCTATGGTTTCGACTTGCTCATAGATGGCAATAGAAATAACTTTAGTCTCACCTGGAATGTTACCGCCTACCATTAAAACCACACCGAATTCACCAACAGTATGGGCGAAACCCAAAACCAGCGCTGTAATGAAACCGCGTCGTGCAAGTGGCATCACTATCAGAAAAAACGTTTGTACTTTGCTTTTTCCTAAGGTCCAGGAAGCTTCAATTACTCGTTTATCGATTAACTCGAAAGCGGTTTGCAAAGGCTGTACGACGAACGGCAACGAATAGAAACAGGACGCGATAACTAATCCACTAAAGCTAAATGTCAGTGAGACACCAAACATTGACTGCCACACTTCGCCAATGGTGCCATTGGGACCAAGTAGGATAAGCATGTAGAACCCAAGCACCGTGGGCGGTAAAACCAGCGGCAACGCTGTTATCGATTCGATTACCGTTTTCGTGGCGCTTCGTGTTGTCGCCAGCCACCACGCCAATGGCGTGCCCAATATCAACAGAACGAAAACCGTCAGTGCCGCCAGTTTAAAAGTCAATATGAATGGTGTAACGTCTATAGCCATAAACTACTCGGCGTAGCCCATTTTGTGGATGAGTGCTTGCGTCTTAACGGATTGCAAAAAGTCATAGAAAGCATGAGCTGCCGCATTGTCTTTCGCCCTTTTCAGGAGTACCGCTTGTTGCTCGATCGGTGTGTAATATTTCTGATTGGGAATCCAAACCTTGCCTACAGGTATTTTATCGTACGCCTCTATAATCTGCGAAAGCGCCACAAAGCCCATATCGACATTCTGCGAAACTGTATAAAGAAACACTTGTCCTACGTTTTCGGCGCGTATGAGATTGCGTGGCTCAACCGCCTTTGAATATTGCCTTAGCACCTGATCGGCAGCGACGCCATAAGGTGCGAGGAGAGGATTGGCAATCGCAATTCGAGCCGATGAGTTTACCTGTTCAATAGTTAACGACTTTTCTGCTTGTATTGAAAATAAGGCGAGAATTCCACGAGCGTAGGTAAAACGACTACCCGCCAGCACCCTACCTTCTTCCTCCAAACGCTGTGGCTCTGATTTATTTGCCGCGAGAAAAATATCGTATGGCGCGCCATTGAGTATCTGCGCATACAATTTTCCGGTCGATGCGCTGCTCATTTGTACTTTATGACCAGTCGTTGCTTCAAATTGTGACGCGATTTTTTTTGCGCTACTCAAAAAATTACTGGAAACCGCAATCGAGACTTGCCCGGCATCAACCCTCCCTGAACTGCAGAGCACACCGAATAGTAGGAGAATAACTCCCCCCTGAGTCGACTTTTGTCTGGAAAATAACGCCAAATTAATCACAGAAATCAAGGTATTGAAAGCCTAATTCAATGCATCAGCAAGCAATAATATACTGTTATTCTCAACTATACACAATCAATAACTCTATGTTTTCTTGGAATAAACCCACTAAGTCTGCAAATGAACAAATATGACTTATGGACGCTCATAGACCGAAAAAGATGTAATCCAGATACATAAACTTATTCTGAGACATGTCCGATATGCAATGAAATTTAACAATTCGTTTCAAATCGTTATCAGCGGTAAAGTGGCGAAGGCAGTATGAAACAGATCAAATTCAAACAATTACTATTCTTTATGGCTTTGGGTACCGGAACCCTGCTCAGTATATTTGGTATAGGCACATACCAGACCAGTAGTGATCTTACTGAAGCCATACGCAAACAAGAATCGCTTACCGACACCATGCTGTTACTGAAAGAGACACGTTTCAATATTGTGCAAATTCAGCAATTCCTGACTGATGTCGGCGCTACAGGTGACTACGGAGCGCAATCTGAAGCACAGGAACATCTCGCCGCTGCAAACTCCTTATTGGATAAACTTTCAAATGATCATCCCATACTCAAGGTGGCTCTGCTTGAGGCTAAGCAATCGCTACATGCGCTTTATGATACGGGTGTGCGGATGGCAGAGGCCTATGTAGAGATAGGCCGTGATGAGGGTAACGCGATAATGAAGGCCTCCGGCTCCGGATTTGATGATGCCTCAGCCCTACTCGCTTCACAGATTGAAGCCATGGTAAAAACGGTAGATGAAGAATATCGGGAATCTGTGCGCGTGCTTGACGAGGTAACTGCGCTAAAAACAAAATTTGGATACGCCAATGTTGCAACCACATTAATGTTATTCATGATTATTTTCAGTACGATTTATCGAAAAATTTTACCTCCATTGAATAATCTGATGCGCTCGCTTAACGATTTGAACAGTGGCCGCTCAGATCTGTCCCGCCGCTTGCCGGTAGACAGCTCAGACGAACTAGGACTCGTAGTAAATCAATTCAATCTATTCATTGACAAATTGCAGCGCATGGTCGACCAGCTTCGCAATTCGGTTACGCCTGTTGCAGACGCTGCACATAAAGTGGAAGAAGCCAGTAGCAAAACCCATGAAAGTTCACAGACCCAGGCTGAAGAGACTGAAAAAGTTGCTGCTGCGATCACTGAAATGGCTGCAACCGTGCAGGAAGTCGCAAGAAATGCGTCTACAACTATGGATGCCACTGACAGCGCAATGGATCAAGCCAAACACGGAAACGCTGTTGTTAAACAAACCATAGAAAATATCAATGCCTTGGCAAATGAAGTAGAAAACGCATCCAAGGTCATTAACCAAATGGATAGCTTTAGTATTGAGGTTGGTAACGTCCTCGAAGTCATCAAAGAAATTGCGGAACAAACTAATTTGCTGGCATTAAACGCCGCGATTGAAGCCGCACGAGCAGGAGAACAGGGTCGAGGATTTGCGGTTGTCGCGGACGAAGTGCGAACGCTTGCCGGACGCACCCAATCCTCAACAGCCGAAATTGAGGACATGGTGGACAAACTACAACGCACGGCGCGTACTGCGGTTAGCGCCATGCAGTCCGGCCATGAAAAGGCCAAACTAAGTGTTCATAGCGCCTCAATTGCGGGCGAGTCGCTCGACACCATCACCGCAGCGGTAACCACCATTCATAACATGACAGCGCAGATTGCAACTGCCGCAGAGGAACAAAATGCAGTCGCGGAGGAAATCAATCGAAACGTACTTGTTATCAGAGATATTGCCTCTAACAATTTTGTCTCGGCAAACGATGCGAAACGGGAACTCTCCGTGTTGGTCGAATTGGCCGACCATCTTAAAGAGGTATCGCAGCAGTTCTAAACTCGCCACTATGTATAAACTGATTGCGTTTCGAGAATACGCGACCTACCTAGGGTGATTTTCCTGTCCGATGATATCGAAACACCTCCAAGATAATGAAAATATAGAACTAGCGTCTCAATCGTCAGACGAGACAGTCCATTTTTTCAACACTCGTATCAACTGCTCTGGGTCTATCGGTTTTGCAACATAGTCGTTCATTCCAGCCTTAATACATCTGTCTCTATCACCTTCCATCGCATTCGCTGTCATAGCAATAACAGGAACACGATTCTTTTCGGACGCGAGTTTCCGTATTCGTCTTGTCGCCTCAAATCCATCTATCACCGGCATTTGACAATCCATAAAAACGAGATCAACTACGTAATCATTGAGCAAAGTCAAGGCCTCGTGTCCATTTTCTGCCACGAGAATATTTTGCAGCCCCATGCGTTCGAGCATCGCAATGGCAACGCGTCGGTTAATATGGTGGTCCTCTACGAGAAGTATTGTACATGTAGACAAACGAAAGTCGACTTTCGGAACGTTACAATATTCGTTCATATCATGTTTTAAACTGACGGTATCCGCTAGTTCTTGTTCAACGCTAAACCAGAGCGTGCTTCCACTCACACCGTCAGATACGACGCCTATTTCGCCCCCCATCTTCTTAACCAGCTGATAGCATATACTCAGCCCCAACCCTGTGCCTCCGTATTGTCGCGTGGTTGAACTATCTGCCTGGACAAATGCATTAAATATTTTTTTCTGTACGTTTACCGGTATTCCGATTCCAGTATCACTGACTTCGCACCGCAGAACGATGGATGAAGCTAATCTTGATTCTTCAAAGAGTGAGACTTTAACTTGCCCCTTTGAAGTGAATTTAATCGCATTATTGACCAGGTTCATGATGATTTGCCGAATCCTTGCAGGATCACCCAGATAATTCACATCAATTTTCGGGGAGAATTCTAATAATAGATCAAGATGTTTTTCACGAGCGGTAACCATCAAGACGGAAATAACGTCTTCTACTTCCGTCCGCAAAGTATACTCAACGTGTTCTAATTCCAGCTTCCCTGCTTCTAGTTTTGAAAAATCCAGGGTATCGTTAATCTGCTCCATGAGCATATCCCCAGAACGACAGGCGATATTGATATACTCTTTTTGTTCCTCGTTAAGTGGTGTATATTTCATGATATCTAACATGCCTAAAACGCCATTTAACGGTGTTCGGATTTCATGACTCATGTTTGCCAGAAATTCGGCTTTCACTCGCGTTGCTTCGTTTGCAGCTCTCAACGCGGTATCGAGTTGCTGATTCTTTTCTTCTAAACCTTTCCTGGAAAGTTCGAGCCGTGTATGCATAATTTGACGCTCCTGAATTTCCTCTGTCAGGTTAGCGATTAAATGTGACACTTTTTCGGCCATCTTATTAAACGAATCGACCAAGTCC
This sequence comes from Gammaproteobacteria bacterium, assembly GCA_029881255.1. Classification (NCBI taxonomy): domain Bacteria; kingdom Pseudomonadati; phylum Pseudomonadota; class Gammaproteobacteria; species Gammaproteobacteria bacterium. Next base: position 42,217 of record JAOUMY010000015.1, read on the forward strand.
TCGGTTTCTGCGAATGGTGCGTCTATGACGGGGTGATACTTCCCTTCGGCCAGAGATCTTGCAGAGTCTCGTACGGAATTTAGTGACAGGCGCATTTTACATGCCGCGATCCGTGACAACACGAGTATTGGACCTACAATTAAGATAGTAATGATGACGACGGCAATCGTCATGAAATCCATTCGCGCCTGAAATACACTGTTATCTGAACTTACCTGTATGCGCAAACCGGAATTTTCTTCTGTTGAATCCAACCAATGCTCAACAAAGAGATAATTTTTTTCTTCGGCAGGCTCTGGCCAGTCATCCGATTGCCAATGTATTTCACCCGCACCGTTACTCAAACGGATGGGCATTCCTAGCCTATCAACAAGCTCTCTGGATTTGAATGCCATATCTGCAATCAATTGTATATAATATGGCGGCCTCTCCTCGCCTAAAGGTCCAACGATATAGTAGTTGGTACTACTTCGATCCTTACAAATAGACCCAACAACATCTGTCTGTATGTTTTCCGAGAGAGAGGAAAACTCCTCGTGGACCAGTCCACACTGCGTCCTTTCCATCTCTTGCGCTTGTGTTTCATGAGCATTCGATACTTGATTTAAAAGTTGAAATTTTTCGTCGTAGATCCGTATGGTTTTTACATTGATGGCGTCTGCTGCGTTGCGGTGTATATTGAGTCGCTCCCCCAAAACACTAGCTATCTTCAATTTGTTTTTTGAGAACACGATTTCCTGAAGCTTCTCGTCGCTAGCCAGTTCACCGAGCAGATCAACCATATCCTTGGCCAATCCCATCTCTAGATTGCGCATTTCTCTTTTGACTATACGAGAAATTGCAGAACTCTCGTTGTCATAGGCGAGATCGACGAAAAGATTAATGCTGATCGTAAGCACCAACATAGACGCAATGCTGACTAGCAACACCACAATGATAAACACAGCGTTTATCGATGTTTTGTTTTCCTTTTTCATCGAACACTATCTATATGAGCACGTACAAATACTATCGGCGAACGATCAAATTAGTTTGATATTTCTATAGTTTTTATTTTGTCAGGTTATTCTCTGAACTTAACCTCCTTTAAAACATTCATGAAATTGAGATTCAATTTAAATCCAAGACTGACGATAACGAACTGAGATTGTGAATGACCGAGAAACATCATGAATTTCAATGTAAAACATCACGCGACAAAGATTTTTTTTGGCATTCTAATTCTTTTTGTGTTCGCCCCTACAAATGCAGCTGAACGTGATAACGTGCGATTGTATGGAAGCAAACCATTCTTCGGTTCAGAAACTATCCGCAATTATGTGTCCTGGAATAACACGTACAAACTTAACTATGATTTGGATAGCCTTAGACAAAGCGATGGAAAATGCAACGACGGTGACAAAACAAGCGCATTAGCATACGCCGGGCGTGGCTCTATATTTCACACGAATACCCGTGACAACAAAGATGAATTACTTTTTATCGAGTTTGAATATGTCGCGCCGGCAGAAAATCCACCAAAAAATGTCGCTAAAGCGGAAATAAATAAACCCTATTTTCTATGTCGCGATCGAAATATTACCAGCCCTAACTACTACCGCCAGGTGGGGGGCTTGAATACCGGTGTGCTCATTATTCCTCTTAAAATTCGTACCGATTTGACGATGACAGGTGCGGCGAGTATTGGTCCCTATTTTGGTCTGAGTAATGAAAAATTCACACTACTGGCCGCGGTGGGATTGTCACAACTACCCATTTTGCAAAACAGTGTTATTGAGAATAGAACCGGGCTTACCGCAGCCGTCGGCATAAACTGGCGCGTACAGGGCTACTTCAATCTTGGCGTAGTCGCGGGAATTGATCACTTACCGGGGGGAGACCAGAGCACGTATGCGTATCAGGACAAACCTTGGCTTTCATTTGCCGTGGGTTATACATTTTCCCGGTAATTGCACTCAGAAATCATAGCGTATTTCTCCAAACACGCGATCATTGCGCGCAACTGCATCGAGAAACAATCTGTCACCTGATTGATAGGCAATAACACCTGCCGAAACAGACAATGCATCCATCGGAATATACTTAGCCGATACCCGATAGAATCCGCCCCCCTCCGCCTTAAGACCAAATACGGAACCGAGAGCAACAATCTGCAATGTCTCGCGCAGGAAATTTCCGGTATAGCGAAACACAATCTGTGCAGCTTCTTCTTCCCTGTCATCTGGCGCCTGAATCAAGGCTGGCTGATAATCAAACAAATGCGACCACAGTGCTTCGACAGAAAATATATGATTATTGATGCCTGAGTAGTCAACACCTGCCATTAAATCACCACGGGAAAACTTGTTGTCCCCGGTGTTGAAAAACTGTATTCCATCGAACACCGCCAATTCTGATTTAATCAGCCAACTACCCACTACCAGATTGGTGGCAACTCCGCCCATACTGACGCGTGAATACGCTCGCTGGAGACTTGCATTACTAAGCTTGAAATGTGCTTGATCTTCGTAGACGCTAGCAAAATGTACGGATAAATCCCAAGCACTAAACTCGCCCGATATTGCCAACGCAAATTCGCTATCGCGCCAGTGTTCAGGGCGTTTCTCAGGCGGAAGGGGAAACGGTACCGGGAAGAAGTCGCTACCTTCCCCGGGAAACTTATTGCTACGGATTTCCGGTATCACCAGCGCTGTCACACTCCACGGAGCCTGAAAGTAATCCCCTCTCAGCATCGCTACAGGCAAACGTAAATCCTCGATATCCACCATACCGGGTTCACGCATATCGAGCGGATTGATGACATCAACCACGCGCAGGCTATCGGATTTTCCCCATACCACGATCTGCCTACCAAGCTTAATATCGACAACTTTGGCTATCGCACCGCGTACCCACAGCTCGCGCAGCTCCAATTCAGTTTCCGATACATCTAGATAAGTTGACGCATATTGATCACGACCGTTATAGCGAAAGGCACCGTCATAAAAACCACTTCCGCTGGTAAATACATCCCACTTTCGTGGTAAATCGATTTTTACCTCAGGTAATATTTTTAGACGAGCGCGAGACAGGCCGCGGAAATCTGTCTTCCCGCTCGCCGGTTTATCGTGCTGGTAGTTTATGCTCGCACTGAAGCTGCTATAGCCGCCAAAGGAAAGCCACGACGGCATACGTGAAGGTGTTTCTGGCGTGACGGCTACGCTTTCTTCGTTGCCGAATCCATCCATCAACGCGTCAATATCAGTCTTTTCCGGACCAGGTTTTTCACTGACTTCTTCTTGCGCAGCCTCTTCTGCCTGCTCTTCAAAGCCTCTCAGCAACTCGTCGATATTGTTCAACGCCCACGCCTGGGTGAAGGATAAAAACAAACACAATAGTCCCAGCCCCCATCTCTGCATAAAATTTAGAGACCTTTTTCCAAACGACGCGTAGAAAACATGCTGTCATCCATATTTTGATTGTATTTGACCTCGTCGAACTTCAATATGGTCTTGTGTAAGGTCTGCTTGCCTTGTTTTGTTGTCATATGCATTTCAAGTGGCGTCCAAATCCCGTCTATTTTTTTGAGTTCCTTGACATCCAGATACTTCATCCGACCACCATCTTTTTCCCAGCTTATGGCGCGTATTACGACGTAATTATCCTGGCGAACCAAAATAAGGGACTTCTTATAGCCAGTTTCATCTATCGTCTTTTGACTGCGCGGGACCGCCTCTATCGCCCACACTTTATCCCCATTGACTTCCATTTCTTTGCTGAGAGTAAAATCGTATTCATTCAAAGCGCGTGAGGTCATATCGGAATAATTAAAGTCCGAACCCATGAAGGAGCCACTCTTGTCACTGGCGGCGATGCGCTTGGTCTTCTTCAATGCCGGTAGATAAAGCCACTGGTCATCGTCCTTGGTCTCATCGTCGTAGTCGTAGGTCAGGAAACCGGTTCCCTCGACATCCGCTGGCGACTCGAAGAATATAATGCTTTGCGTATCCTTGCCCTGATCCCGCGAGTACGATACGGTACTGCGGACGCGCTCTTTGCCGCGTTTATCGATCAGTATCATCTGCATGCTTGAACGACGCTTGTCACCATCGTCCCTGTCTTCAACTTTCTGCATAATCTCCCTGGCCTTGGCATCATCTGCCAATACGACACCGGGGAAGAAAATCAAAAACAAAACACAGCTACCCAACACGGCCTTATATTTCATCTGCATCCTGACTCTCCAAATTCCTGTATTTGCTTAACCCTGGCCTGGTGACTTCTGATTTTTCTGCTTTCCATACATGATTTGCATCAGCGCTGGCGCTAGCATCAAATCCGCCAGCAATGCCAACAACACGGTTGCACCCACCAACGCACCGAAGCGAAAAACATTGTGCATATCACTTGCCATGAAAACGAAAAATCCCAGACATAATACAATTGTGGTGACAACAATTGCACGTCCTGTCGTCATCAAGGTATGCTCAACGGCCACTTTTACATCACCATAACGCTGATGATATCGCCGAAAATTATGCATAAAGTGTATGGTGTCATCCACAGCAAGTCCAATGGCGATCGAACCGACCAACATTGTGAACATATCCAGCGGTATTTTCATTAGCGACAAAGCGGCCAAGGCGATCACAATGGGTAAGAGGTTTGGAATCATGCTCACCAATCCCAACTTCAGGTCGGACAACAGCATAATCATCATCAGCGTAATTACCGCGACTGCAATCAGATAGCTGTCACGTGTACTTTTTATCGCCGCATCAAGCGTTCTGACAAACAGCGAACTCATCCCGGTAACATAGCTGCTTACCTCGTCGCCAAAGATCTCCTGCAATATCTGAGTTTCCTTCCTCACTGCCTCAGCGGAAGTTCCTGCGTCAGTCCACGGCCCCTTGAGCGTAATTCTCGCCTGCTGAAACTGGCTGTCGACAAAATTCTCCAAATCATCCGAACCTGAATTTTCAAATAAAAACAATTCCTGCGCGATCAGATCTCGCTGCTGAGGTACGCGATAAAAGGCTTCGTTATTTTCATGCAAGGCACGATTACTCTCCTTTAAAATATCGACGACGGAAACAGCCTTGCTTACCTGGTGCTCACCATATTGCAATCCGACTAAGCGCGCATGGCTCTGCTCTAGTCGGTTCATAATCGATGGCTCATATAACCCGTTTTCCTTACCCGTGTCGATTACCACTTCGACCGTGGTACTGCCTCCCATACGGGTGTCCACCAGTTCCGTCGCCTGACGAATCTCCCACTCTTCCGGAAGCCAGCTTAACGGGTCGTGTTTGAAGCGAATATCCATCACCACTACAACAGCGATTGCCATTAATACCAGCCCGAAGGCGACGATCGGCTTAGCGTGACGAATGGAAAAATGCCCCAGGGCCTGGAGAAAATTATCCATTAATGGATGATTGGCCGTCTCACGTTTACCACCGCGATGCTTAATCGGAAAAACCGCGATCATTACCGGCACCAGAATCAGCGTGTAGATCAGTGACAACATTACCCCTGCCCCCGCGAAACGGCCCAGATCAGAAATCGGCGATACCTCCGACGCAGCAAATGAAAGCAAGCCTGCTGCTGTGGTACTACTCGTCATGATGATCGCCAGACCAGAATGTCCCATGGCGTAACCTATCGCCGTACGTTTATTCGCCGTTTCATGATAGTTGCGATAGAACACTGCCAATAAGTGCACCGAGGCCGCGACGCTAACCGCCAATATTAAGGACGGCAATATCTGCGTCGGCAATTTTATTGCCGTACCGCTGGCCGCCATCAGGGCAATCGTCGACAGCAGAGACAAAATCACTACAACAAGCGGCAGCAATACCCCGGACAAGCGACGGAACAAAAAAAACAAGACGACGATGATCATGAGTAAAGCGAGCTTGGTAAAGCCTTGCATATCTTTTTGCATCGAACGCTTCAATTTATCGATGACGGCAGGTACGCCGGCAATATAAACGACGAAGTCATCTGCGCGATATTTTTCGACAATTTCGCGAACGGCTGCTACTGCCTCGCTGTTTTCCTTGTCTGTTAAAAAAACTGGCTTAGAATTTCCTTCTTCGTTTCTGCCCGGTTTACCGGTCGCGGCATCACTATCGTCAAACCCTTCCATCACGTTCTCACTCTGGCCAATGCTGGAATAGGCCTGAGTCTGGATAACAATCGTGGTTACCTTACCATCCCGTGATAAGACGAAATCCTGATAAGTGGTATTCGCCAACGCCCGTTGTCTTATCACGTTTAACGACTGTGGGTCTTTGGGCCAGTCCTCGAACAAATCTTCGACGATTAGTCGATCTCCTTCGCCGCGTGTATTACGGGCGTTGATCAAGCTGTTTACCTCATCCAGATGTGGCACTGTCTGTTCCAGTTCTCGATGTAAATCACGCAGTCGTTCGAGAAAGACCATATCGAAAATGTCTGGCGCTGTTATCGCCAGGAGTATCATTTCCTCCCGACCATATTGCGCGCGGTAATTATTGTATTGAATAAGGATAGGATCGTCTTCGTGGAGAAAACCTTCATTCGAGGTATCGATGGTAATCTTGGGTACCTGAGACAACAAGCCACCAACCAGAACCAACATAATCGGCAAGACAACGTATCGCTTGTCGAAAATGACGTGCCCAAGTGCCTCGAGTTTAGATTCTATAGCCGCGCGAATGCTCATGTTGCATATCCTTTTGCTAATTCGGGTCGCGGCACAGGAAAACCTACGTTCCGCGAGTTGCTATGTTATAACACCTAAACGGCTGGGTGCGATATACGGCTTCTAGCTGTAAGCTCTATATTGTTGCCCATTGGCGAGCGTCTATTTCAGTTTGCGCGACATTTAGCGCGTGTAAGTTTCCCTGCTAAGCTTCCACATTCGGCATATGACATCTATGCGAATTCAATTTCTGCATGCACTCAATCTTTGTTCATCAGTTCTGACCAACGCGCACCCAAATGCCTGATAGTTAGCATGTCATCTTTCAAAGGCGAAATGTTTCCCATTGTATTTTGTAGCGCGGCGCTTTTGCACCATAGTAGTTTAACATCTCTCAAGCCCCGCCTATTTCTGCAATCGTCCACTATCACTTTCTGGTGCTTTGTTTCCCTTTGTAAAACCTGGGTTGTACGCTGTTGACTAAAGTCACACATATGCCGATACTCACTTTACCCCAGTACAGCTGTCGGTTATTTATCTAGTCCCCGGTTTGCAAACCAGGAGAAAAACGGTGAGTGTTGCGATCGAACACGTACATCAGTTCGCCGAAGATATCGACGAATTCCTACTTAACGCATTCCCTACCGGGGTCATCATTTGCGACTCTGACGGCCTTATCATTCAGGTCAATAACGATTTGTGCGGCGCCTTTGGCTATAAGAAAGAAGAGCTCATTGGAAAACCGTTAGAGACACTGCTTCCCACGCCGCTACAACAAGGTCATCAATCGCACGTAAGAAATTTTCTTCAAAACCCGGAGAAACGCTCCATGGGTTCAGGCAGAAGTCTTTTTGGCATGCGCAAAGACGGAACGACTTTTCCCGTGGAAATCGGCCTGAACCCGATTCAAACCGCCGACGGTACGAGAGTGCTCGCTACCGTCTCTGATATATCACCACGGACACGCATCGAAGCCAATTTCCGTAAAATTATCGCGGCTGCTCCCATTGGAATTCTAATTATCGACAAGCAAGGAAAGATACTGGTCGCCAATCAGCAGATCACGTCTATTTTCGGATATGAGTTGGCGGAACTGGACAATGAACACCTGGAAATCTTGATACCGGAACGCTATCGCGAAAATCACCCCAGCTTGCGTCAACACTATCAGCGCAAACCTGTGACACGTACAATGGGATCGGATCGCGACCTGACCGGACGGCATAAAAATGGTTCTGAAGTTCCGGTCGAGGTCGGTTTGAGTCCCATCGAAACCGAAGACGGTCTGGCGATTGTAGCGACGATTATTGACGTTACTGCACGCAAAAAGGCCGAACTCGCTCTGAAACAGGCCAATGCCGACCTGGATGAATTCACTTATGTTGCCTCGCATGATTTGCGCTCACCGCTGCGCGGAATCAGCAGCCTGATCGAGTGGATAACGGAAGACCTCGGAGAAGTGCCCGAGGAAGTACAGAAAAATATCGATCGCATGGGCGTGCGTATTGAGCGCATGGAAAAACTCATCGACGACTTGCTTGCCTACGCCCGGGCAGGCAGAGTGCGCACCACGCCTGAAAGCATCGATGTGGAAAAAATGATTCATGACACCATCGAATTCATCGCGCCCCCCCAAAACTTCCACTTCGACGTAGACTGTAAGCTTGCGCGTATTTCTGCACATCGAACACCGTTAGAAACCGTGATACGAAACCTGCTGAGTAATGCCGTCAAACACCACGACAAAGACGCTGGACAAATTTCTGTCCGGGTTAGAGAAGACGATTCCTACGCGGTGTTTGAGATCGAAGACGACGGCCCAGGGATACCTGAGGCGGCACATCAACGTATATTTAAACTATTTCAATCGCTTTCCGCTGAGACCAATAATCGTTCCGGCGTTGGGCTGGCAGTCAGCAAACGCTTTGTCGAATCCCACGGCGGAACGATAGAAATCGTATCCGATAAAACGCGCAAAGGTAGCCTCTTTCGCTTCTTTTGGCCAAGATTTCAAAGGAGAGAACTTGAATGAATCCACAAAACGAATTCACCGTTTTGCTCGTCGATGACGACGATGTCGCATGTGAATCTGTGACTCGAAGCTTTCGCAAGCACAACATTCCGTTTCCCATTGTTGCCGCGCATGACGGACTCGAAGCCCTCGATATATTGCGTGGCAAACATGCGGAGAAATCTGTCACTGCGCCCTTGATTGTGTTGCTGGATTTGAACATGCCTCGCATGAACGGTTTTGAATTTCTGCAGGAAGTTCGCGCGGACCGGAACCTTAGCTCACTTGTCATTTTTGTGTTGACCACTTCCAATGATGACAGCGATCGCACCAGGGCTTATTCGGAAAACATCGCCGGATATATGGTGAAATCAATGGTAGGTCCACAGTTCAGCAAACTGGCGTCTTTGCTAATGGATTACCGACTTGCGGTTACCTTACCAACACACAGGATGGCCTCAAATGGCTAGTCAAAACGCAAAGCGGCTCCTCGACGAAGACCCTATCGTCCTGGACCACTGCTCTGCCAAACAACGAATCAATGAAGCATTCTTTGGACACAGTCGATTCGCATTTCTCGACGAGTCGAAAGATGACGCATTGAATGCCACTCGAAAAAGAAAACACCTTTTGGTCGTCGATGACGACGATGTTGACAGAGAGCGCATACACCGATACGTCAAAAAGTTTAAATTACCCCTGGCAATTATCGATGCCAGTAGTGGCTCAGCGGCACTTGAACAAATCCTGCAAAACGATATTGACATTATCTTAATCGACTACCAGCTCGGCGATATGACCGGTGTCGATGTGTTAAACAAGCTTCGAGACTCAAAAAATGCCGACATCCCGACCATTATGATAACCGGGCGTGGTGACGAATCGGCCGCATCCGAAGCTTTGAAGCTTGGCGTCGTTGATTATTTACCGAAACGAAATCTCTCGGCGGAAACGCTTTATTCATCGATAGAAGCAGTACTAGATGCCTCGCGCCTGCGCCAGGAAATAATCGAACACCAACGTAAACTCAAGCATATGAGTTTGTATGACGCGCTCACGGATCTTCCCAATCGAAATCTGTTTTTTGATCGATTGGAACAGGCCATCGAAATGGCGAATCGGGACAAGACCTGTTTTTCGGTGGTGATGATAGACCTGAATCTGTTCAAGGAAATCAATGACAGCATGGGTCATCCGGCTGGCGATAGGGCCTTGCAGTGTATTGCCGAGCATTTACAATCGGTGATGCGTAAGAGCGACACCGTAGCCAGGCTCGGCGGTGACGAATTCGTATGCATATTACGCGACACCAGGAACCTGGCCAACGCGACGCATTGCACCGAGAAAATACTGGATGCCATTTCCCAACCATTTCTTGTCAATAATCGACTTGTACAGATCGGCGCCTCTTTGGGTATCGCCAAATACCCCGAACACGGAAAAGACGCCAGCAGCCTGCTCTCCAATGCGGACAAAGCCATGTATAAGGCGAAGAAATCATCACGCAATTATGTGGTGTATAACGAAATCGATGACGGCCAACATACCGACTCGGTTCCACTAAGTCAGCTATTGTTCGATGCGCTCAAGGCCACAGACGAGGTATATTTGGAATACCAGCCCAAGATAAACCTCGACGACAACCGTGTTATCGGCGTCGAAGCGCTTGCTCGCTGGAATAGTCCAACATTAGGAATCGTCCCGCCCGATACGTTTATACAAGCCGCAGAACGCAGTACGCTTATACAGGACGTGACCAGCTATATCACCTGCATGGCGCTTAAACAGCTTCAAAAATGGAAGGCCGCAGGATTAAACATTCCCGTCTCACTCAATATCTCCGCGCGCAATCTCGATGATGAGTTATTTCCAGACTGGATGAATGCGCAATGTGCCAAGCATCGGATTTCACCCTCGGAAATCTCGCTCGAAATAACCGAGACCACGCTGTCTTCTAGCGGCGCTACCGCACGTAAAGTGTTGCGAGCCTTGAGCAACAGCGGATATCGCATCAGCGTCGATGACTTTGGTAAAGGCTATACCTCGTTTCAATTTATTCGTGATATTGATATCGATGAAATCAAGATCGACCGTATGTTTATAAACAACATTATTGACGGTGAGCGCGACAGCGCTATCGTGCGTTCATTGATTTTGCTTGCCAATAGTCTCGGATTAACTCCGGTCGCCGAAGGGGTTGAAACCAGGGAGCAGTGGGAGACACTCAAGTCTCTGGGTTGCCCTTGTGCCCAGGGTTACCACATCAGTAAGCCGATGAAACCCGAGCGCCTGATCGACTGGATAAAACAGCGTAAGGCCGGATAATTCCTTCCTATTGCCTGCTTACGCCTCCTATGCAATTTATTGCAACCCCTCCTCTATTCGGCAGATCTCATCCGTCTTTCTTTGATATACCTGACAAAATAACGGCTTGACCGATCACACCCATAGTTCTATAGTTCGAAACATGTCGAACTATGAAACTAATCCTCAGCAAACAGCCGAGATGTTCAAGGCCTTGAGCAATCCTCATAGACTCCAGCTGTTCAGACGACTGATGAGTTGCTGCGAGCCTGGCACCCGCTGTAGTACAGAGGAGGCAGTTCGCTACTGTGTCTCAGAACTCGGCCAGGGAGTTGATATCTCGCCATCTACTCTCTCCCACCATCTGAAAGAGCTTAATCGCGCTGGACTGGTGCATATGGAGAGAAAAGGCAAGTTTGTCGAATGCTGGGTCGAACCGGCGGTATTACAACATCTAAGTACATTTTTTGTAGTCAAATAAGGAGAAATTCCAGATGAATGACTGTTGCTCACCCAAGAACTCGCCCTCATCCCAAATTGAACACGACGGCCATCGCCAGCAAGTACGCGAGGCCTATAGCAAAGTCGCTAACGCCAGCAATGACACCAGGTCTTTTGGAATAGAAGGCAGTTGCTGTGGCGTGTCCGACGACAGTGCCCTCAATACGTTGATTTCGACGCGACTGGGTTATAGCGAATCTGATCTGGCCAGCGTTCCACAAGGTGCCGATATGGGCCTGGGGTGTGGCAATCCGCGCGCCATTGCGTCCTTACAACAAGGAGAGACTGTTGTTGACCTGGGTTCAGGCGGCGGCTTCGACTGTTTTCTTGCTTCGGCGGAGGTCGGTGAAACTGGCCGTATCATCGGTGTTGATATGACACCAGACATGATTAGCAAGGCAAGAGCGAATGCGCTTAAGGGCCAATTTTCGAATGTGGAATTCCGTCTTGGCGAGATTGAAAACCTGCCCGTCGCCAACGACAGTGCCGATGTCATTATTTCAAACTGCGTCATTAATCTTTCGCCCAACAAACAACGTGTATTCGATGAAGCCTATAGAATTCTAAAACCTGGCGGTCGACTGGCCATCTCAGACGTAGTTGCAACCGCGGATTTGCCAGAAGATATGCGAAATGACCCATTGTTGATCGCCGGATGCATGGGAAATGCGTCACTGATAGACGAATTGCACCAGATGATAGTAGACGCCGGGTTCAAGAATGTTCGCATCGCGCCGAAAGATGAATCAAAGGAATTCATTAAAGACTGGGCGCCGCAACACAATGTAACCGATTATGTGGTATCGGCAAGCATAGAAGCAGTAAAACCCGTCGCTAAACCCGGCTGTTGCTAGTTTCTTTATGGCAAATACCCGGCTTTGATTTAGCCGGGTATTTTAACCAGGCGTATTGATTTGACGACATGTTCAATTACAAATTTGTGGGGTAGTATCTGCTTATAATTAAAATGTATGCAGTAATATCATGAAAATTTTCATTTCGATTCTTATCATCGCGGGCTATCTATTGAGTACGCGCCTGGTTTCTACAGCGATCGAGCGCGTTGGCGCCGTGAAACAAGTGAATACCTATCGGATTAAATATGTTGTCCGTACAATTAATCTCGCACTGGGTGTTCTGTTTATATTCTTCTTACTCTTATTCTGGGGAATTCAATATTCCCAATTAGCCGTCTTTCTGTCCTCTGTTTTTGCCGTTGCCGGCGTAGCGCTTTTTGCGCAATGGTCTATTCTCAGCAATATTACCGCCAGCCTGATCATCTTTTTTTCCTTCCCTTATCGTGTAGGAGACCGAATTACCGTCGTCGACAAGGACGACGACATCAGCGGCATCGTCGAAGAGATTACCTTGTTTCACGTCATCATCCGCAATGGCGACCGGATAATTACCTATCCGAATACCATGATTTTGCAAAAGGCGGTAATTAAGGAAACCGGAATCCCCCCATCAGACTCGTCAACTGATTCCTAAATATTCCTGGCGACGCCAGTTCAAACATAAAATCTCTAAAGAGCGAAAAACGACTAAAAACGGGGGCTTTTACAAATTTCTGTTGACCGCAACACCCGAACACCTATATATAGCTCGAGGCTATTAAAAAAAATAATGAATTGTAAAGATAAACAAAATTTCTAGTAGAGTGGACTTACGCGGTGGATATCACTTTCATTCGTACTTATCTTGAGCTGTGTCGCAGTCGGCATTTCGGCAAGACCGCACAATCCCTGTTCATTACCCAATCTGCTGTTAGCGCCCGCATTCGACATCTGGAAGAACAACTAGGAGTCAAACTCCTGACCCGCGACCGAAACAACATTCAGTTGACCCCTGCTGGAGTGCGTTTTCAACGTCATGCCGAGGGCATCGTCTCTCTTTGGAATATTGCCCGACAGGAAACTGCGCTAGAGGACGAAAGTAAAACGCTTATGAGTATAGGCGGCGTCTATAGCTTGTGGGACACAGTTTTAATCTCCTGGCTTGGAAAGCTACGAGAAAGTCGCCCGGATCTGGCTGTACGCGCCGAGGCTCTGGACAGTAATTCAATCATTACCAGGATTAGAGAAGGCTCGGTTGATATGGGATTCTTCTTCGATGCCCCGCGAGTCAATCAGATCAAACTTTTTGAATGCGGCAAAGTTGAATTTGTGATGGTGGCCACCGAAGCAAATCTGACCGCCAAGCAAGCTGTCGAAAAAGACAATTATATTCTTGTCGATTGGGGAACAGAATTTACCACTTCCCATGCCAATTTGTTCCCGAATATGGCGACCGTTTCCCTACGCGTCAATCTGGGCCGACTGGCTCTGGACCAAATTGTCCGATACGGCGGTAGCGCCTATCTCGCGCGCGAAATGATACAACCCTATATCGATACCAAAGAAATTTTTCCAGTACTCGATGCGCCCACCATAGAGCGGAAGTTTTACATCGGATTCAGCATCAATAACCCGCGTCAGGACATGATAGAAGATATTTTAAACACGAGTTTCGCTTCATGCTCGGTGGTTTAAAGAGACGCAATTATGCTCAATGACAAAATCGTTGTTGGCAGTGAGGAATGGTGTAGCTTTCCAGGGCTGGGGGTTCCGGCCATAAAAGTCCGCGTGGATTCCGGCGCAAAAACGTCATCCATCCATGCATTCAATATTCATAGTTTTAAGCGTGACGGCAGAAACTGGGTTAGTTTTGACATACACCCGTTGCAACACAATCGCAAAGTCACCGTGCGTACAGAAGCACCTGTCATCGATCGACGCATCATCAAAAGTTCCAGCGGCCAGACTGACAAACGCTATGTAATCAATACCACTATGGGTATTGGCGGTCAAAGCTGGGTGATAGAGCTGACGCTGGCCAACCGCGATACCATGGGCTATCGCATGTTGCTTGGCCGCGAAGCGATGGAAAATCGCGTTCTTGTCGATCCATCGGAAAGCTTTCTGCTGGGTGATAAGACAGAAGAAGAAGTCGACGTTTTATATGGCAAACCTCAAAAACCTAAGCAGGGTTTGAAAATCGCCTTGCTTGCGAGCAATCCTGAACTTTACAGCAATCAACGCATACTGGAAGCCGGCACACAGCGCGGCCATGAAATGATTTTTCTGAATATCGCCCAGTGTTATATGAAACTCGACGCCAACGCGCCTGAAGTACACACCCGTGGCGGCGTTGTGCTTGACGATCTTGATGCGGTGATAACTCGGATACGCCCAAGCATGACGTTTTATGGCTGTGCATTGACACGGCACTTTGAAAGTATGGGCGTTTACACTGTGAATTCTTCTGCGCCGATTTCCCAGTCTCGGGACAAATTGTATGCGCTACAACTTTTGTTAAAAAATGGTTTGAGAATTCCTACTACGGGATTTGCCAATTCGCCGATCGACACGGGTGATTTGATCGAAATGGTCGACGGCGCTCCGCTAATCGTCAAACTGCTCGAAGGTACGCAAGGACGTGGCGTGGTCTTGGCCGAAACAAAAAAGGCGGCAGAGAGCGTGATTAATGCCTTTAAAGCTATCAAAGCGAATTTACTGGTACAAGAGTTTATACAAGAGGCAAAAGGCAAAGACTTGCGCTGTTTTGTTATCGACGGAAAAGTTGTCGCTGCAATCCAGAGAGAGGCCGCGCCGGGTGAATTCCGCGCCAACCTTCATCAAGGGGGTTCGGCTTCCGTGGTAAAGGTCACGCAGGAAGAGAAAAAAATGGCGGTCAAGGCTGCAAAAATACTTGGACTGCAGGTGGCAGGTGTTGATCTCATTCGTTCGGAAAAAGGTCCGTTATTATTGGAAGTCAACTCTTCTCCTGGACTGGAAGGTATTGAAACCGCCACGGGTAAAGATATCGCCGGGATGATGTTTGGACCGATAGAGAAGGCTTTGAGCTGGAAGGTAACCAATAGTACTCGCCGTCTGGACGAAGACGACACAGATGGATTTGATCCCGAATACACAATGCCAGACTCTGACGGTTGATTTCGTGGTTCATGCCATAACAACAAGACTCAATACATCTCAAGCTCTTGAGAAAAAAACAAGCTTAATCTTCGACGAGTAAATCCTCGATAGTCGCGCCATTGAGCATATTAATCGCCTCTTGCTTGCATGCTTCCAGCAATTCTTCAGCGAGTCGTTTGTCGTTCAAGGCACGGGCGACTGCGAGTCCCCCAATCATCATGGCGGTTGTCGCCATAACTCCCTGTCTTTCGCAATCGGAATACGTATCGACATATTTTTGAATAATCGCATTCATACCTTTAAACGTCTCTGTATAGGCCTTGCGAATTTGTGGGTCTCTAACTGCTACATCGGTCGCCAGTGACGCGAGTGGGCACTGACATTCACCATCCAGATTTTGTTTATGCAAATAGCCTTCGAGCAGAGTATGTATCCAGGATTCACCATCGACACTTTCCGGCTTATTTTGCTTAAGCCCACTCACACTCGCGGCATAGCGTATGGATTCCTGGTATAGAGCCGACTTGTTTTCAAAGTGGGCGTAAAACCCCCCGCGTGTCATACTGGCTTCGTTCATAATCTCATTGATAGAAACATTATCGTATCCTCTGGACGAGAATAAACGATAAGCACTCTCCAATATACGTTGTCGACTCTGCTGCTTGTGCTCTCCTGTGTATGGCATTTTACCCCACCCTCTAAATATGACCTTGATCATATATTATTTTGAACTAGCATGACTTGCCAGACTTTTTTTCAGAGGATGACCTATGAGGCGTGTGGTGGTAACCGGTATGGGTATCGTTTCAAGCATCGGAAACAACAAACACGAGGTGGAAGAGAGCTTAAAGACTGGACGATCCGGCGTCGTAAGGTCTGAAGAATATGCGGAGCGCGGGTTTCGCTCGCAAGTGCTAGGCTCGATTAAGCTCGATATCGAAGAGGTACTGGATAGGCGGACACGACGCTTTATGGGTGGCGCGGCGGCGTATTCCTATCTGGCCATGCTTGAAGCCATAGACGATGCGGGTTTGACACCAGCGGAGATTAGCAATGATATGACTGGGCTAATCGTCGGCTCAGGCGGACCGTCGACCAGCGCAATAGTGAGTGCCGCAGACATTGCCCGACAGCGGGGAGCCAGGCGCGTAGGTGTAACTCAAGTCCCCAAGGCCATGTCGAGTACGAGTTCAGCTAATTTGGCAACACTGTTTCCAATAAAAGGCGTGAGCTATTCCATCAGTTCTGCCTGCGCGACTTCCGCACACTGCATTGGCAATGCTGTTGAACTCATCCAATTAGGCAAACAAAATATGATGTTTGCTGGAGGTGGTGATGAAATCGATTGGACGTTTACCGTTTTGTTTGATGCCATGGGCGCACTCTCGTCGAACTATAACGACTCTCCTACTCTCGCTTCACGTCCGTTTGATGCACAGCGAGATGGATTTGTTATTTCGGGTGGTGGTGGAATACTTGTATTGGAAGAGCTCGAACACGCGAAGGCGCGCAGTGCGAAAATCTATGGTGAAGTCGTCGGTTATGGAGCAACGTCTGACGGTGTTGATATGGTTGCACCCTCTGGCGAAGGCGCGCAGCGCTGCCTGAAGATGGCGCTTAGAAAACTTGATTGTCCGGTGAACTATGTAAACGCTCATGCCACTTCAACAATAATTGGAGATGCGCAAGAACTACGTGCGCTAAAACAAATCTTCAATGAAAATCTACCCTATATCAGCTCGACCAAGTCACTCACTGGTCATTCACAAGGTGCGGCAGGTGTACATGAGGCGATTTACAGCTTACTTATGATGCAGCACAATTTTATTTGCGCTTCCTCCAATCTCGATACGATTGATCCGGAAACTCAAAGCACAAAGATCGTCACACAGACTCTCTTTGATATTGAATTGGATTGCGTGCTTTCGAACAGTTTCGGATTTGGTGGAACAAACGCCTGTCTAGTTTTTCGTAGGCTTGATATTTAATTGGCCGCGGTGAGAAACATCCTGACCGTGTGTAGCCTATCCTGAATATATTTTCTCACGTCAGGACTGAACTTTCCGATCTCGGCAGCACGTGTATATGCCTTTTCGGCTTCGGCGTATTGTTCTTCAAATTCATGGGACAGGCCAATACCTAGCCACCATCGCCCCTCATTTGGCTGAAATTCGATCGCGAGTGTGTAAGACTTAATCGCCTTTCGATATTCACCTATGCTCTGCTGCACCGCCGCCAAGGTACTGTGATACTCTGCGCTATCACGGTATTTACGAGGCGTATCCTCGATCAAGTCCAAGGCATCATCCTGATTGTCTATCGTCAAATACAACTGCGCCAGCAGTTCCCGAAAACGAAAATAGTCTGGCATCGCTTGTATACCGTCAGACAATAGTGTAATCGCGACATCGTTACGTTGCTGGCTGATTAACATACCTGCGAGTGTTTCTCTGGCGTCCTTGTGTCTGGCGTCAAATTTAAGTGCCGAATTCAGGTACTCTTCTGCCTTACGATAATCTTTATCTCGTATCAAGCGCAACGCAGCCGCATAGGTTTGTTGAGCCAGTTGTGGATTGGATAGCTCGTGTACTCGTTTTTCGACCACGCCATCGGTTTCCGACTGATTACTAGTCACAACTACATCTTCAGCACTTGTTTTTGCAGAAACTTTCTTTGCGAGCGCTTTTTTAACTTTCTCTGTTTTTGGCCTAGGCATTCCCTTTATTGGTCTTGCTTGTACTACCTTAGGCGTCGCATGAATCTCAGGCTTTGTTGTCGGGTGTGCCGATACTATAACGGGCTCAATCTGTTTGACCGGTTCAGGCTGTTTGACTGGACCAGGCAACTTTTCCGCAATCACCTCCGGCGTCGGTGTCGCAGCTTTCGGAATAACATGATTCTCGGCGTTATTTGCCTTATCGGGAACCTCTATACGACTAACAAATGGCTCTGAATACGAATGACTCTTGCTAGAGTCTCCCAGTATCTGCAATATTCCAAAGGTGACTATCGCTGTTAGCAGTATGCTAAGCAAAACATAGCTAATTGTGTTTCCTCCACTACGTTGCGGCACAGAATATCCTCCGCCAGAGTGACGGTGATTGTAGTCATTCATCATGCGACTAACGACGTTCACATGCGATACCTTATGTCATATAGTGCCATATCCCCAGTACACCCAAGCAGGTAAGCACAAAAGACGTCGCGATTACAGCCAACGCGCTCGCGAACCCAGAGCTATTCGCGTCTGCGCTGGCTTCGCGAATATGCTTCTTGTTAACTATCCTGTCACCCGTACCAAAGGCCAACATCATCCCCTTATGCGCTAGCGTATTTACTCGTCTCGGATTACCGCCGCTGGCTCGGTATATAGCATTGAGTGCCGCGCTAGAAAATACATCGCTGTTTCGATTACCACTGGATTTGATTCGTTGTGTGACATACTCTCGAGTCTGTGACTTGTTCATCGCCTTGAGTTCAACTGCAAACCCGATTCTTTGTACTAGACTATTGAGTCTGGGTTGTTTTAATTTTTGATCCAATAGTGGGTTCCCTAGCAGCACTAATTGCATAAGCTGCTGCGACTGCGATTCGAAAGCACTAAGTGTTGTCATGACCGCCAGCACACCGGTACTTAGCTGTTCCGCGTTATCAGCAACGAGTATGACCGGTATATTGAAGCGCTCATGGAAGGCGCGCAGACAGGAATAGAGTTGCTTCAACATGAATTGCGTACTGTAGTCACCGCGGTGTTCTATTCCCATTTCGTCGAGTATGCCCATGACGAAGGATTTCGGCGTGGCGGCAGTGCTCAACATATTCACGATAAAATGAGACTTGGCTAGTGTTTCCATCAATCTATTTGTCAGATATGTTTTGCCACTTCCGCTTTCACCACTTATCTTGACGATACCTTCACCGGACTGAATCGCATACTCTAACGTACTCAATAACTCGTACGCGGACGGATATACATAAAAAGTCTGACTATCCAGATTTGAAACAAAAGGCTTTTGAACAAGTGAAAAATGCGACAGGAACTCTTTATCCAAGGCCGGAGGAGTCGCTAGACTGTGGTGCTGTAGTTGATGATTTTCGCTTTGCAAGGCTAACATGTTCTCTCCTATTCAAGCTCGGAAAAACGTTCAATACCCAACTTGGCCTCGATATTCCAATCCGTTGGTTTCGAAATGACAGTAGGCTTCACCAATATAATGAGTTCTTTCTTTACTCTGCTGATACGCTGCTGCTTAAACAAATTTCCCAGGAGAGGAATACTTCCCAGCAAGGGGACTTTAAATCGATTTTCAATTGTGGATTCTCGCATCAGGCCGCCGACAACAATAATTTGTCCACTTTCGGCCTTGACGATATTATCAGTCTCACGGACGGTGCTGGCCGCCAAGGGCAAATCGAACGATCTCCCGTTGACAACAAAGTTCTTCGTTTTTTGTGCCACTTCACTGACCGTCGGATGCAGATGTAAGGTAATATCGCCGTTGTTTTCAATTTGTGGTGTAACATCCAATGCGATACCAGAGAAAAATGCTTCCAACTCGACAGAGGAATTAGGTTCTTGCGTTGTGCCCGCCTGATTATTTGTATAGTTGGTTTTGATTCCGGTAATAAAGAATTCGTCGCCACCCACCTTGATTACGGCCTTTTGATTATTCACAGTAGCAACACGCGGACTGGACAGCACACGCACATCGCCCTGCGACTGCATCAGCTCGATAAACGCACCAAAATTCGCACCTGTAACTGCCGCTGTAAACATTCCACCAAAGGCAGAAGTTGCCGTTCCGACGATGTTCTGAGTAACCAGATCCGGTGTACTTGCCCCGGAAAACGCCGCGTTAGTCCCCGGATCACTGAGATCGCCACTCCCAACCTGTCCTAAGGTAAGCGCGTTACCGGCAACGTTTAGTAGTTGTCCCCAATTCACGCCCGACTGAAAGGCATTGTTCAATTCAACTTCTAATATCTTGGCCTCAAGTATGACCTGGCGACTAATCGCGTTGTGTGTACTTTCAATAAATCGTTCAACCAATCTCAATTCACTATTCGATGCGGTGACAACCACGAGTCCACTTTGCGGGTTAACGATGACTTTGCGTCCTGTTTTTTTACCCACAATAGACTCCATACTCGCGGTGAAGCCTTTCCAGAAGTCTGTCTCCGTATCTGTCGTGACACCTACATTGGTTTTCTTGTCGGTAATTCCACCAGAGGATACATTCGTCGCCGAAGTCCCTTTGCGATTCACGTTAATATAGTTCACAGAAAAAATTCGCGTGCGTATGCCCTTGCCATAGACAAAGTAGCGATTTCCTTTTTTCTCGTAGTCGTAGCCATAGGTGTCACTCAAAGTAGCAAACACTTCATCCAGAGTGACGTTTTTGAGATTCAGCGTCACGCGCGCAGCAACGCCTTTATCCACAACCACGCTGAAGGATGTGTCTTTTACTAAACCAACGTAGACATCTCGGGCGATGGCGTTCTTTACCGAAAGATCAAATCGCTCATCGATCTCCGAATCCCCATCCTGATGCAGCCCAACAACTATCGGTGGCAGCAAGGCACGGCTCACGGCATGAGGAACGCCGACATTCTTTAACGACTGAGTATCCCTCGCCTCTTCCAGAGCTTCAGTAATGCGCACGTGGGTGGCGCCACTCCACATCGCAGGAAAAGACTGACATGCTGACATCATCAACAATAGGCCTGTTATGGTTAATCCGTACAAAAGCTGCCGCATGTTTGCCGTTTACCGGTGAATGTTTACCGGTTTGCCTCCATTGATCCTGTGTGCGTTATCAATTGTAATTCCATCTTTTTTTGTCCTTTTTGTAATACCACACTGTTATGTGAAATCGATATCACTGTTGCGCCCGTAATCTTGTCGCCGATGGACAGGGCCTTGCCGTTGATCACGGCAGTTTTTCTGTTTTGTGACAGCAGTATTTGCTGTAGTACTAACAAAGAGTTATCAAGCTTTTTTTGCGTAGGCGTATGGACTTTCGGCGCGCCATCCGGGTCAGGAGCGGTTGGATCTCGTAAACCCGAAAGTGAATCGGCTCTTGGCAGAGACACCCATAGGCTCAGCAACACAAAGATAATCAACGCTTTCATAGACGGGTATCAGCAACCCGTATGCCAAGCGTGTTTAGATAGAAATTGGGGAGATAGAGAGAGTTAGGCCGTGAGCAGAGAAACTAGATTCTTAGCCACTCGGCATCCATGCTTAGCGTATAAATCACTAATTGCAGCTGTGCATCCTTTTTCGCCTGGGTACGCAAGGTCGCACTGTTCCAGCTGATTTGCCAGGGGCTGGCTTCCAGTTTTTTAATATAACGAACTAAATCGAGGTATTTTCCACTTACCGTCAATTCGATGCCGTGACGATACATAATAAGCGCGTCTTTCTGGCTGGCAGCAGACGCCTGTGCTTGATTAGCATTTTTTACACTTTGCGCCTTTTCTTCGACTTCTGATGCCAGTTTGTCCGCCTGGGAAATTTGCGTGAGCTTTTCGACAGGAAGATTGTTCAAAGACTCCAGCTTGATGTGTCCGGTCTCGGACAATAGTTTGTGAATAAATGCGACCATTTTCTCCGGTGGAACAAAGCCGCGAGACTTTTGTGCGATTTGTGCATCAAGCGTCTTGTTTTTGCGTTTGAGCTGGACAATTTTTTCCTGGGTTGTCAGCGCAGGATCGATACCGGACTTGTTTTCCAACTCCAGAATACCCATTCCCAAGGCTTTGGTTTCCGCCTTTGCCTGCTCTATCTGACGAGTTAGCGCGCTGTATTCTTCCATGATGGGTTGTATGATCGCTGCATCCAGGATGAAATAGACGACCGCCAAAACACCGCTAATCAATAGACGTTTCACGCCCTTGCTTAACGAGCCGTATTCGCTTCTTACCTTGTCAAACGTCGTTGCACTCATTTACCTGTACCAAATAACTGGCCTTCCGATGCCTCGCCAAAATCTTTTGTTGAAATCAGAAACGCTGAATAGTTTCGGCCCTGATACTGTTTACTTTGATCGTCTGTGATCCGCATGCCTGTGAAATTGAGACCATGAAAACTGGTCTCATGGGAAAGCCGGTCAATATAGCGTGCCACTAAGGCCGGTGACGAAGCGGTGCCCGCCAGCGACACGACCAGTTCGCCGTCGTTCTTGTTTTCCAGATGTATGTTGCGCAACCATACGCCGCTTAGATCACCCTTGGCCAAAGACACGAAGTGATCCTGAAAACCCCGCGCTGATGTTGTTTTCTGCTGTTCGAGCAATTGTAACAATGCACTCTTCTTGCTGTATTCATCGCGTAGTGCTGCCAATTCCGCATTTTCTCGATCACGCTTTATCGATTCATTGGCTTGCTTGCGCATATTGTTAAAAGTGGTTTCTTTTATACTCTTTACCGATAACTCAAACTGGTACTGCTGTTGTAGTTGCTGAATTTTCCAGGACGCGGCATAGGTCATGGCAGCAATCGCGGCAATTGATAACAGGCTTAGAATTGTCGCTCGCGCAGAAAAAGGCCAGTGTTTTTTCGGCGGATAGAGGACGCGATAAAGATTAATCTGCTGTTTCACGACTAATCCCCTGTGCGCAAGGCTGCCCCCAAAGACAGCACGCTAATACTTGATTTGCTTTTTGGCAGTCGACGACGCCACTTGAAGTTCGCCTGATAGTCAAAATACGCGCAGGGAATAGACAGCTTTTTATCGAGATAGCCTGCAACATCTGGCATTTTTCCAGACATTGGAGCAACGACCATGCGCTCGATACCAACTGCGTTAAAATGGCGTTCAAAATATTCCAGCGAGCGTTGAACTTCCTGCGCCAGTTCTTTTGTCAATTGAGGCTGCTGCGCGAGGTGACGACTCCCGATATTCAAGGTACGGCAAAAATACATTATCGATTTACGTACAAATACCAACAGACTTTTCTCACCGCTGATATACAGAAACACCACGCCGTTCTTGTCCAGACCGACTGAGTTCATCAGATTTCTGATCGCTAGTTCGGGGACATCAATCGTCGTAAGATTCAGCCCGGCACTCTTAATTTGTTGCGCCTTAGCTTCGATAATACTTTTCTTCACAACAACCACGTTTACCTGACGCCCCTTGCCGATATTACTCACGGAAGGCACGTCATAAAATTCTAAAGCCAGGTCATCAACCGGTGTTTCGACAAATTCTGCGACCTGCCACTTGAGTGCATCGAGTAACTCATCTTCGGGAACGGCTGGTGCTTCTATGGAGAGTAACTGATATTCATCGATATCGAGACAGGTACTAACGGATTCATTCCTGAGCTTGTTTTTACTCACCAGGGAATGGAGTTGGTGTTCTGGCCCAACGCCATTGAGTTTTTCTTCGGCGTATCGCAACACCTTAGGACGTCCACGACCAGACACTACCCTGCTGACACTCAGGTAAGATGAACCGGATGAGATAGCGACGGAATTCGCCGTTTTTTTGCTGCCGAAAAATCGCATAAAACTAATATAAAAGCGGTTTTAGTCGACACAGTTAACGGACGAAACAAAGTTTTACTTTAATTTTTAAAGTAATTATAAAAAAAGGGTAATAGTAAAATGTAACGAATCATTGAGTTAGAAAAAAGGGCAAAAACTCAAATATCCACCTCCTCCCATCTGCTAACCGACCAGTCGGCACCCCCACCTCCACCGCCTACACTAGCAATATTGGTCAGCCGTATCTGGTCCATCGCCAGACTCGCGGTATTGCCAGTACCTCTTACACGCACGCGATACTCTATGCGCACGGTGTCATAGGTATTCGCAGGAATACTTACGCCAGTACTGCTCACCGATGTCCACCCGGCAACCGTATTAGTCCCAGCATCTGTAAATAACAGGTCAGCAGTCCCTGATGTGCGGATGAGCGATATCCAGACCGTTTGTATTAAGAAGCTGGTCGAGTCGGCCCAGCGATTGAGGTCCATAGAGATATCGGTGGTCAAAGTGCCCGACGTCGCATCAAGTGGGGGAAAAAGATTGTAATCGCGATAGCCGATAAACTCTGTTTGAAAGCCACCATTCTCTGCAAGTGCGTAAAACGAATTTCCGGTAGGTGTCGGTCCACAAGATGGATCGATACACAGCGTAGAACTACCTTCGTTCGCGGTAACGGTTTCTACCCAGGCATTATCAAGTTCTGTCTGATCGACGTAGTCGAAGGGTTCAAAAAAATCGAAGCCTCCTGTGCCGGCCACGCCGCCGGCATACACTGTCGTTGTGATAGACATTTCGTCGACAGAAGCCTGTGGATGGATATAACCGGGACCTGGATTCGTCCCGCGAAATTCAAAGCGAATGCGGATACGATCATAGACTCTTCCCGTCGGCAGAACGGTATCAGTAATATTGATTTGCTGCCAGCCGCTATCTCCGGTCGCAGTTAGATTGCTCCATAATTCTGTCGTTACGTTACTCCCGCTATCATGTAATTCGATATACAACCAATGACGAGTTGGTACGCCGCCTGTGCTGGAAAACTTACGGTAGCCTGCGCTAAACGATAGCGCTACATCGTCTACGGTTGTGTCAATATTTGGAATGACGGCTTCACGATATCCCCACATATCCCGCCAACCACCTGAGCCTGTGGTAGCGACATAAAAAGAATTGCCCGCAGGCGCGGCGGGAGAAGGCGGCGCAACACACGTACCAGCGGGACAATTGGCTGCCCCCCATCCCGACACACCTTCGCTACGCGTGAGCACTTCTGTCCAGGTTCCCGTCAGATCGGCGGTATTGACATAGATAAACTGTTCGAAGTAGCTAGGACCAGCGACACCGCCTCCGCCGCCACCTCCTCCACCGCCGCCGCCTCCACCACTATTACTTAGCGTGGACTCCAGATAGACAACGGTATTGTTGACCTGACCTTTGACCTTAACTGCACATGTGGATGTATCTCCTACTGGCGCATCGGCACCACCGAGCAATTCTGATGTTTCATCACCATTAAATGTTTGCACATCGGGCGCGACCAGGTTGCTGCAATCCGGATCGGTATTGTTGAGATTAAAAACCACGCGTTCTAATGCCGACTCTGCCAGAAACAAGGCCTGCATGTGTTCTGCCTGCCGGTTTGCATCCGACAAACTGCCAGAGGTGATGCGCAGACCAAAGATCACCATACCACCGAGTATGATTAACAAGATAAACACCGCGATCGCAGTCACGACGCCGCGTTGTAAAGCGAGCGCGTTCAATTATTATCCCTCAGCATTACACGACTACTGGTAGAGTAAGTCGCGTTGTTTTCTGTAATCGTAAAACTGTATTCGACGAAAACCAGATCAGAACCGTCGACTGCGGCAGCGGTTACACCATCGCTAGTGTAGTAATTAAAGGAAAACGCAGACATCTCACGACTAAGATCGCCATTAGTTGCAGGATTGGTGTAAGAGATATTCAATGTGTCAGTTCCGTTATAGGAAATCACCACATCATTGGCGCCGCTAATGTCGGTGTACTCAAACTTTGTTGCCGTCGTGTTTGCGGTCAATACATAGGCCCCGGCATTATAGTTTACCAGTCGCAATTCCTTCGCCAGGCGCTGATCGATATAGCGCATCTTCGTTAAGGCGGAAATATTCTCCACCGAACGACTAAAGCCAAGTATGCTTCTTCCCATGAAACCACTTATTGCAGCGACTACAAGTCCCAACACAATTATGGTGATTGCCAGTTCGATCAGACTAAAACCGCTTTGGAAAGATAATTTAAGTCTGTTTGATTTTCGATGCATGATTAATACACCAGATAAAAATACAAACTGGCTTTGGCCTGTGTCGCCGTTGCATTGTTTACTGCCACTGTCACCAGATCACATCCGCCCGAACCTGCCGGACAATTACCAGCGCCAGCCGCATCAGACGTAATGTTGAGTGTTTCCTGAGGTGAAGTAAAACCGGGAATAACAGGATCGTCGCATACTGTTAATGCGGGAGTAGCGGTAATTACGCCGGTTCGACGTTGTTGCAATACAAACTCGGCACACGCTCTCGCCAAACTATGGGCCTGAGTCAATTCCTTATCACTGATTTGCGTACGTGAGACATGCAAAAACGCATTGAAAAAAGGCACGGCAACAATACCCACTACGATGATGATAATTACCAGTTCGACCAGGGATACGCCTTGTTGTCTATATCCATGTATCATAACTTCACCACGGTGACATAGCCGGACAAAGGAACGACGCGAATTTCATAACTGACACCACTCTTGGTGAGTGTAAACACGGTGTCAGCACTGATGATACTTCCAACGATATCTATTGGACGTCCGAAGCTATCGAAGTAAAGGGTTTGATTGGCGCTAAAGACGATACCGTTAACCAACGTCGCAGTGAAATCGTTGCCGTTTCGTGGATCTTTTATCACGGTTGCCGCAGCGCTGCATATTTTTCCCGCGTAGCTGGATTTGCTCAAAACCTGATACTCAGCGGGCGCGGTTGTCGCGGCGATAGTCAGCTGACACCCCCAATGAATAGCCAGTGATTGGGTGTGGCGTATATCTGCAGCGAATGCCTCTGCCTGTTGGCTAAGGGTAATGCTTGACGTATTTACCCGTGTGGTCGCAATGGCCACTAAAATACCGATGACGACGATGCTGATGATTAACTCGATCAGGGTAATTCCATGCTGTCCTGATTTCATCGTATGTCCTTTACCCATCAAACAGAAAAGCCAGATGAGATTCCTCCCAACTGGCCTTTGTCTTTTTCGAAAATTCGGCGAGGCTTTAAACGCAAGTCAACTGGTAAGTATTATCTGCCTAACTTTCACCGACCGTATGATTTTGCTTCGTACAGACTACGCCCGCTCGTCCATCAATCTCCTGCGCTGTAAAAGGTGAACAGTTAATGTTAGTTCAGATTGACGCAGGGATCAGCGACCACAGGAGCAGCATTAACTGCGCCTTCTTTCATAGAAAATAATTGATCGGCGCCAGCAGCAACCGCGGTAACGCAGTTGGCGTCCGCGTAAAACTGGTATTGAACATCGGCATTCGTGTCACCATCAAAATCGGCAGAGTCACAAATACCGTTCGCCGCGCCACATGTCATATCGATAATCTTGCTGATGAATGTCGTCCAGGTCGGTGTATCCAGATCGGCGGCTACGGAAACCGTGTAGGCAGACATCACGCCTCCACGAGTACCCGCTTGCGCCGCTGCGACGGCGTCGGTTTTCAAATCGACAAATCGCGGCGCAGCAATGGCCGCAATAATCGCTAATACGATTATGATGATAACCAGTTCTATGAGGGTCATACCTGATTGCTGCTTCTTCACACTCGTTACCCTTAAGCCACGTATTCCATCTTCTACTCGCGTATCCCCTGAAATTGGTATTGGAGATTACGTTAGTTACATTCTTAAAACTAATTAACGACACAAGTTACCGAATACCTTAGTGAAGCGGCCTAAAAAAACAAAAAATGTGACATATTCGGCAATTTTTTCACTTTAAAAAATATCGAATGGACGAATGGAACAGGTTTTAAAAGAAAAATTGTAGCCTTTTCAAAGAAGAAACCTATGTTTTAAAGATGCAAACAGGGATTACGACTGAATTGTTGTGATCAGCTTTGAGCTAACTATTGCCAAGCATAGTAAGCACATTTGTTATTAGAAAAGCATCTGAAGAAAAATGACTAGCGTAGTTCGATACAGGCGTCAGCGGCGATGGGTGCGGCGTTTATCGCTCCCAGGCGAAAGGCAAATACCAGATCGGCACCTGCAGCAATGGCAGTGGTACATGTTGCGTCTGAATAGAATTGATATTGAAGATCGGCGTTGGCGCCCACATCGGTATCGAAATCTGCCGAATCGCAGATGCCGTTCGCAGCGCCACAGTTCATGTCTATGATTTTACTGATATATGTGGTCCATGTCGGAGTACCGAGATCTGCACCAACAGAAACGGTATAAGCCGACATCATACCGCCACGCGTCCCTGCCTGAGCGGCGGCAACGGCGTCGGTTTTGATGTCTACAAATCGGGGCGCAGCGATGGCGGAAATAATCGCCAGCACAATAATGATGATGACCAGTTCGATCAAGGTCATGCCCGATTGCTTTTTATGACTTTTCCCCATTAAATCTAAAACCTTAATTATTACGACTAAACCGAATCTTGCTCCGGCACTAATATTAACGACACGTTTTCATATTTATTTAGCCAATATCTCACAATTATTACGCAAGCCTGTGAAAAGAAGTCATTTTATAGCGCCTAGCAGACTGATCATGGGGAGAAATACACCCAGCGCCAGAATGGTCACAATGACGGCGATAAAGATAATAATAAGCGGCTCCAGGGCGGCAGAAAGCATCTTGATCGACTGATCAATCTCCCGTTCATAATATTCCGCTACCTCTGTGAGCATTTCATCCAGGGTTCCTGACTCTTCGCCGACATGAATCATTTGAATCACAATTGAGGGAAATATGCCTGCATGTGTAGCCGCGCGGGTAACACTTTCACCACGCTCTACCCGTGAGTGCATCGTCGCGATCTGCTGCTCCATATACAGATTGCCGACCACAGGACCAATGATTCTGAGACTTTGCTCCATAGGCACGCCAGCGCGATAGGTAATCGACATCGCATGAGCGAATCGACTGACGCTGCTTTGCTTAAGCAAGCTGCCCACAACGGGAATACGGTATTGTCGACGGTGCCAGAAGAAGCGACCTTCGTAGGTGCTAAGCCAGGCACGCATCAGCACAATAAAACCAAGCAGACCACCCGCCACGTAATAGCCATACATGCGCGTATATTCAGAAAATGAAATCAGTATGCGCGTCGCAATCGGTAGCGTGGCGTTGAAGTTTTTGTACAGCTCGACAAAGGCCGGTAACACAAAAAGATTCGCCACAACCAAACCAATGGTAACCACAATCATAACGGTGATGGGATACATCAATGCGGATTTTACTTTGTCCCGCGTGTCTTTTTCTTTTTGTAAGTAGTAGGCAATTGCACTGAAGATTTCATCCAGCTTGCCAGAGGTTTCACCTATACGTACCAAACTAATATATAGCCGGGAGAAAACATCATTTTGTCTCTGCATCGCGCCGGTGAGGTCGTAGCCTTCATCAAGACTGCGCCGTATACCTTGTATTGCTTTTTTCAGACGTTTGTTTTCACTGGTCTCGACCAGTCCATCGAGGGCGCTTAGAATCGGTACCGAGGATTTGGTAAGCGTATACATTTGCCGACTGAAAAATATCAGGTCATCAATTTTGAGTTTGTTGCGACCAAACCCTATTGCAGAACCAGACTCTCGCCCGTTATCTTTCACATGCTGCGGAGGCACGTCAGCATTAATGGCAATAGGTATAATACCGGAGGCTTGCAAATGCTTCGCGACAGCTTCCTTGCTATTGGCCTCAAGTTGACCAATCACTTTTTGCCCGGAGCGATTTCTTCCCTGATATCTAAAGATTGCCATCGTCTTCCTCTACGAAAGTCCCAGACGTATGACTTGTTCGACCGTCGTAATTCCCTTGGCGGCCATTTGTAATGCCGTTGTTTGCAGGCGCTTAAACCCCTTTTGTTGTCGCGCCAATTCTGCGAATTTGTCGATATCGGCTGCCTGAATGGCGCGCACCAGCTCAGGTTCCATCATCAGCATTTCATACACCGCGACACGCCCCGAATAACCCAGGTTCTGACATTTTACGCAGCCGCTACCCTGCTTGAAGGCAAGCCCGTCGATTTGCTCACCCCAGATTGAACGCATCAATTCCGTTTGTTTTTCATCCGGCTGATAGTCCTGGCTGCAATGTTTGCAGATTCGTCGCAAAAGACGCTGCGCCAGGATACCCTGTAACGACGAGGCGATTAAATAGGGTTGTGCGCCCATGTCGAGCAAACGGGTTATGGTAGAAATCGCATCGTTGGTATGTAGCGTGGACAAAACAAGATGACCTGTCATTGCGGCCTTCATACCGATTTCGACGGTCTCCTTGTCGCGCATTTCACCAAC
The DNA here is from genome assembly GCA_029881255.1 of Gammaproteobacteria bacterium. NCBI lineage: Bacteria > Pseudomonadati > Pseudomonadota > Gammaproteobacteria > Gammaproteobacteria bacterium. Next base: position 72,728 of record JAOUMY010000015.1, read on the forward strand.
CAGAATGATATCCGGATCTTGCCGCAAGAACGTCCGCAGCACATCGGAGAAATCGAGCCCGATTTTTGGATTGACCTGTACTTGTATAATTCCGGGTAAGCGATATTCGATGGGATCTTCCACCGTGAGTATCTTGACATCCGGCTTGTTGATTTCGCTAAGCGCGCCGTAGAGCGTTGTTGTTTTACCGCTACCCGTAGGACCGGTAACCAGCAACATACCCTGGGCGGCAGAAGTCAGCTTTCTTACCTGCTCCAGTATGGCGCCCGTCATTCCGGTTTGTTCAAGATTGAGAATATCCTTTGATTGATCAAGCAAGCGCATCACGGCTGACTCGCCGTAATAGGCTGGCACCGTCGAGAGACGAACATCGATATCCGAATTTTTTATTCGTATCTGAAAGCGCCCGTCTTGTGGCAATCGTTTTTCCGAAATATCCAGACTGGCCATCAGCTTTAGGCGTGAGATCAAGGCAGCACAAAGTTTTTTGTCTGCCACTGCCTGCTCGGTTAACACACCGTCCTGACGCAAACGGATAGTGAATTTTTCTGCTCCCGGTTCGATGTGAATATCAGAGGCGTTTACCGCAATAGCGTCTTCAAACATGGTATGTAAAAACTTGGCTACCGGTGTCTCTCCGGTATTGACCGAGGTTTTTTCTTCCTTTACTGCATTGGCTTCGAGGTCGCGACCCAGTTCCGCAGCAAGGCCACGAATTTCAGAACCACGTCGGTAAACACTTTTAATGGTGTGCGTAATATCCTTACGCGGACCAATTGACGTAACAATGCGTTTGCCTAAAATTCTGGTCAGTTCATCGTAAGCATGTATATCGGTTGGATCGTCCATGACGACTTCAAAATGGGAATCGGTTTCGGCATAAACGAGACAGTTGTAATGACGGGACAACTGCTCCGGAAATTTTCTGGAAACATTGGGATTTAGCTTTAATTCGTTGAGATTGATTTTCGCGATGTTTAGTTGTTTTGCCAGTGCCTCAATCAAGGCATCTTCGTTAAGATGTCCGCCTGACAGCAGTTCCTGGCCGAGTTTTCGTCCAGATTTCTTCTGGGAATTCAGGGCGAGCTTGAGTTGCTTTTCGGTGATCACACCGCTTTGTAGCAACAGCTCACCCAACCGGAGACTTTTTGTCATGACTACCCGAGTCCAAAGAGGTGAATTTGCTATAGATACCAAGGGAGTAGCGACAAACCCGGATGTTTTCTTGAATCCAACCCTGTGGACGGATTTCCGCAGGTATAGGAACGCTTATGCTGAGAATATCGCGTATATTCTTTAACTTACCTCAGACCAAAAAGCGATGCCCTAATCCTGATTTAAACAAGTCTGCCTAGACTGGCGAAGCACAAGCGCCAAAAATAAGAATACGGGAGGAAAATGGCATGTTTTGCCAGCAAGGCTATACGAGCACGCAGATTCTGGCGGCGCTGCTAACCCTGGGCGTTATCTCCTCAACTTCCCTTCCCGCGCTGCAGCAAATCGTAAGCGAAGCGGACTACCACGCGTTGGCGCGAGCAAAGCAAGCACTACATAGCGCCATACAAGTGAATGCGACACTCGCACATGGCGTGGGTAAAACAATCGAGATCGACGGTGAAACGATTTTGACACGCAATGGTTATCCCCGAGCCTATTCCGAAAATCTACGCCGCTTAGCCACGCTCGAGGGTTTCGATATAGACGCGGAAGGCGATAAGGCTCGCATTTGGTCGCCAGGTCGACACTTCTGCCTGATCTACCAAGAACCCGCGCAAGATACCAACAAAACGCAATATCAACTGTCAGCGATTTATTCGGCTACAGAAAAGGAATGTGTTTAAGCAAACCGTTACACGTAGTGATCATCCGGCAAACTTATTGGACTTACTGAAGAGATGTGACAACGAGGCAAAAGCGCAACTCGTTGTCACTATGCTTTTAGGCTTCAAGCGCGACGACGGGCTCAAGGCAATAGTTGGGGGTCGAACGAGCAATTTCCAGTTCGGCCTCATTCATATCTGCCCCTATGTCACCAAACAAAGGCGTAGACAAGTATCGTTCTCCGGTGTCTGGAAGCATACACAAAATGTTGCTTCCTGCCGGTGCGGTTCTCGCCACTCTTAACGCGCCTGCCAGGGTTGCCCCTGCAGAAATACCAACAAAGATACCTTCTTTTTGCGCAAGGTCTTTGGAACAACGCATTGCGTCGGCGTTTTCAATAGCGAGTAACTCATCAAAGCTGTGACTGTCGATCACTTCTCTCACCAACTCAGGTATAAAATCCGGCGTCCATCCCTGCATGGGATGGGGCGTAAAACTTGGGTGCGTAATATCGAGGCCATTCTCGTCATGAGGTTGCGCAATACCACTGGCAATTAATTGTGCCGATGCAGGCTCGCACACGATGATCCTGGTATTCGGACTCCTTTCACGGAGTACTCGCGAAACCCCGTTGACGGTTCCACCGGTGCCGGTTCCACTCACCCAGTAATCGAGTGAAATATCGGCGAAGTCTTCAAGTATCTCTTGTGCCGTGGTACGCATATGCATTTCCGCATTCGCTGGATTTTCGAATTGTTTGGATTGCCACCAACCATGTTTGCGCGCCAGTTCATCGGCCTTGGCCACCATACCGGTCCCTTTCGTTGCGGCAGGAGTCAGTATGACTTTTGCGCCCAGAAAGCGCATCAACTTGCGCCTTTCGACGCTAAAGGACTCAGCCATCGTGATAACCAGCGGATAGCCGCGCTCGGCGCAGACCATGGCCAGGCCAATTCCTGTATTCCCGCTGGTCGCCTCTACGATGGTTTGACCTGGTTTCAACACGCCCCGCTTTTCCGCATCTTCAATAACACCAAGAGCCAGGCGGTCCTTGACCGAGCCCATAGGATTAAACGATTCCGCCTTAACAAACACATCTACACCTTTTGGCGCCAGCTTGTTTATGCGTATCACTGGGGTATTTCCCACTAGTTGTAGAATACTGTCGTATCTCCGCGTCACATTTCTCTCCTATAAAGATGTTTTCGCCAAAACAGCGATGGATGATTCCTAATTATTGCGTTACTGATTCTGACAGTCGCAACGTTCTTTATCTGTGTATCTGTCCCTGATTCATTGATTATAGCTATAGACCTTAACGATATGCCAGCAGCGAACTAGGCCAACAAATATTGACGCAACTCACCTGCACCTCAAGGGTGATGGCCACATTGGGTTCCAATCATTTCCGGCATGGCAATCCGGCATAGTTTGTAATACAAACAATATCTATCAAAATACTATTTATGCACAAAAAGAAAAGTGTATTAAGTTGGGAGGGGGTATTCTGAGCGAATTTTTATAAGTGAGGATATGCGTCGTTTTATCCATAACTGTCGATAAAAAAAGTCCTGTTGCATGAACAGGACTTTTTTCCGAGATGTCGGTTTTTACGGCTGGACGTAAGTGTAGCCCTGGCTCTGGAAATCCGATACTGCTGTCAAACCGGCGGTAACAAACTCAACACCCGCTACGATTTCGTTGGTTACATTACCCTGAGTCAACAAACCCTTGCTGATCAAAGATCTCGCAGCATTCTGACACATATAGAACTTAACACCTTTGTCTATCAGTTGAGTCACCTTACCTGCGAATGGATTATGTGTAGTATTGCTTAACATAAGCGGCGCACCAGCGGTATGTGCAATAACGGCTAATTCATAGTCACGACCGACTTGCATGCCGTGGGTAATTTCGTAGTCCTTAATCATGGAAAACAATTGTTGCAAGCCATAAGGACGTGTGCACTCAGAATTTGGCACGTTATCCATGCAATATGCATTTACTTGCATCATTAGCTTTACGGACTTTTGGTTGTCAAGGCAGTGTGTTTTCTCTGCCGCACCGGGTCCAAATTCATCATTCAGTGACAAATTGTTTACCAGTCCGACTACGCAGCCTTCATCGGCTGAAGCGGTATTGACAACACCCAAGACCAGGATCGCTGTGACGATCAACAGTACCTTTTTCATCAGAATATATCTCCGTTATTAAATTATTTTGGAGCGCAATCTATCCTACGACATTGTTTCGCACTTATAACTGTTTTCTAAAAAAACACTAAGAATTAAGCCAAGATAGTTAAAGGAAAAACAACGACATATTCCGGCAAGCAGCTCCGTACTTATACTTCATCCATATTACAAATACACGGCGTTATCCATGCAGATAAGACCATTAACGTGGCTTTCACCTAGCCTCGTCAACGCGGCGAATCCTAGTGAAATATAAAATCCCTGTCAACGAAATATTTCCGTTATCTGTCTCGAATTAATTTTTCGCATATCGCTACTGAAAAAGACAAAATAACCAACAATTATGGTTTGTCAATATCTCCAATTTTTCTCATCACGGTATCAATATTTTGTGGCTGCTGTAGTGAATATTTGATTTATATTTCTGACATCTAAAAATAAATACCTTAGTATTTCATTTTTTTTCATTTCACAGCGATTGCTAGCATGAAACTGTCTTGACGGTTTAAGTAGGCATTTTTACTTGAGTGTGATGTTAACTAGCCCATACTCGACAGCGTTTTCATAAATCGCTTTGGGTTGTCGCTAAATTCATCAAGTGCGTTCTGTACGCCGTTTTTTTTCATGTAGTCCAGTGAATGTTGGAATTCCGGAAGTTGCCTGCTCAGGCTGTTAGCATGTCTTGACAATTCTTCATCTCGCTCGTCAATTCCTCTTTCATGCAGAAAGTGTCTCGCCAGAATCACAGCGGCCGCCTCTGTCACCGTCTCACCGGAAAACCTCGCTATCGACTTCGCCTGTGCGCTATCCAATTTTTCTTTCAACTCACCCGCGTATTTCATCGCAGGGGTATGCGTAATCATGTGCAACAACTCGGAAAACGGCGATATCAGTGATGTCTCACCTCGGATAACATAAATGAGTCTCTGATCTGGATTGAAAATATCGCCTACGGAAGAATTCACGTAATGGATAGCGCGATTGACAGCTTGAGCATTAATCAAATGGGGTTCCAAAAGATGACCTTTTGCGTCAACCGCATTCACCCGCAAAACAAAATATGTGTGTTTTCCGACAAGCGCGTAGTCACCGTCAACATCATCGAAGTCCATATTGATGTCTAAACGCGCCCAACGCATATTCAATTCATCAATGTCACGAATGGTGTGATTTAAATACGTTTGAACCGACTGACAATATTCAATTAGTGGCTGCACAACAGAACTTTTATCAGGAACGCCATAGTGTTGATATGACCACGATAATCTATATTCTTCGTGCCATGCCTGGCCTGAGTTCATAAACTCCTCCTGCAAAACTCGGAGGGCATTCTGATACTCCGGCGTAGTCTCATCCATCGCGGGCAATGGCATCTCTCGATGCAATGCCACAAAGACCTCCTCTACATAAGGACCATCAATACGTGGTCCAAATCCACTTTTATCGACAAAAGGTAATTTTCGCGAAAATAATTTTTGTGTGGATTGTTGCGTGGCAAAACTGGTTGGGATGGGTGATATAAACGCTGCCAGACCTAGTCCCATTGCTTTGACTAGTCTTCTGCGGCTTATGAGGTCTGCCTGGTTCGCCATTCAACATGTCCCCCGATGTTAAATTGTTCAATGGAAACCCTGATGCACTCTGGTTTCACGCGATTTTTGGCAATACTGAATATCTTAACGACAGGCCTGCTTTCTCCTTTAATGCTGTCGCTTCTCGCATATAGTTACAGCTTGAATATAAAGACAATGACTACTTTTCTTGAGGAAATGATCTGCGCTTCCGTGCAACCATTAGTGTTGTCTCATCAAATTTTATGCCGGTTCACAAATTCTAATTCCCTTGTTTTTGCTTAACTAAATAGTTCTTTTGAATTAAGCAACACGCGCTATTTCATTCAAATAGTTAACTTTTTCGTCTTTGAACCGATAAAGAAACATCAGCTATGAACAATAGGTTTCACTCAAGATATGCAGGGGAGTTTGTGGTGTTAGTCCTTGTTAGTGGAAAAAGAATAACGGGAATGGTCTTAGTGGCTTTTTTCATTCTATTTCAAGCCGCTTTCGCCGAAACAAGCACGCCTGAGACAGCATCCAAAACCGATGCTGAAATCTTGAAATCTGCGAAACAACTGGTTCAACAAGGTGAATCGGAGCAGGCCTACAAGCTATTAATACCACTGGAAGAAGCGTACTCCGGTGAGCCCGCATATGACTATTTGTTAGGCGTCGCGGCACTGGATAGCGGCAATGCGAGTTACGCTGTATTCGCGCTTCAGCGAGCACTTGTCGTTAACACGAAGTTTGTTGGCGCAAAAATCGATCTGGGTCGTGCCTATTTCAAGCTTGGCGAATTTGACAATGCGGAAAAGGAATTCCAATCCGTACTTGCTGCCAAGCCCTCGCCGAAAGTGACGTCTTTTATCAATGACTACATCACACGCATCAAACAAGGAAATCCCGCACGGAATAAATACACGCTACAGCTATATATCGATAATAGTGCCGGTTACAGTTCCAATGCCAATAGCGCGACTGAGCTGGAGTCATTTCTCGGCCTGGATCTGTTGGATATCAATCGAAAATCACCGTCCCTGTTTTCATCCACAGGTGCCGGTATGAACTATAGCTATGCCATATTGCCAGCAATTTCAATGGTCGGTGTCATGAATGTTCATCGACGCGCCTATGAACAAACAAGTTTTATCGATAGCACAGCAATAGATGGCAGTTTGTCTCTACGTGGTCTATACGGCAAACACCTGCTCAATCTCACGTCTGGCTATTTCCGTTCATACATAGATCGTAACTACAGTGGCGACAACAAAAATGGCATGCTCTCCTGGATGTGGATGTTAACCAAGCAATTCAACATTACCAGTTTCTACCAGTTTTCCATGATACGCGCCGCGATTCCAGACTCGCCCACAGACACCAATACGCATACAGCGGTAATGTCTGCCTCGCTTGCCTCAGAACTCAGTTTTATTCCAAACATCAATGTGTCTCTCGTCGGTAGTAAGGCAATAGCCGAAGTTGCTGCATCTCCCTACGGACGACTCATGAATGGTGTTCAATTTTCACTCAGTAAATCATTGAAGAACGCGTACTCTCCAGTATTTGCATTGAGCGGGCGCGCGTTCATTAATGAATATGATGGTCTCTTTAACGGATTTGTTCGATCAGACGTTCAAAAAGGAATATCGGCGCAGATAACGCTTGTTCCCATTAGTTCAATCACGACCGGAATTACAGTGGGTTATAGTCAAAATACTTCCACTGTTTCCCTATTCTCTTATTCAGGATTCGAGGCGACGCTCAACGTCAGATGGGCATTCGACAAATGAGACATTTAAAAATCACGAAAACTCTTCGAATTGTTTTTATGCTAATTTTGTTTAGCGTAATGACAAATAGCGTCTTTGCTCAGCAGTCAGACGAGGCTATCGGAAAGTTCGTTTTCGTTATAGGTAATGTTTCAGTCGAAGACAGTCTTGGAAAAACACGAAAAGTAAAAAAGGGATCAGAGCTAAACGCTGGCGATGCCGTGGTTACCGGAAACAATGGCATGGCACAGATACGCATGATCGATAAGGCTTTCGTCTCTGTACGTAAGGAAAGTCGATTTGTAGTGGACAGCTACAACTTCGGAGTGCGCGCCGAGGAACGCGAGAGCAAACTCAAACTGGTCAAAGGTGGCTTTCGTACTATTACCGGCTTAATCGGTAAAACAAACCGAAACGGATACCAACTCAGTACACCCGTCGCCACGCTGGGCATACGTGGTACAGATTACGCTGTGAATCTTTCGCCTAAGGGCGATATTTTCGTCGGTGTACTTGCCGGTGGCGTGACGGTAAAAAACCGCGCCGGATCTCTCGATCTGAACCCCAATCAATACGCCCATGTAGAAACCGCAGATAAGGCACCGCGTAGCGTGCTCAAACCGGATTCTCTCCTCTTTGACAGCGAGTCATTCAAAAAGGAAAAAGAGGAACTGGAGGAGAACGAAAACACAGACTCTGCCGATGGAGACGCCAAGGAGTCCAATGCCGGCAAGGAGTCATCAACGTCGGAATCGGCCGACGACGATACCGACACTAATGAAAATAGTGACGAACAAAAAGCAACTACCTCTGCGCAGGCAGACGGCGATGAGTCTGAAGATGACACCACATCTGATTCCACGAAAAGCACCCAACAAACAGGTGCCAGCGATGACGTACAGGATGGTGATGACGATCAAACCACGGTAGCAACAAACGGCACAGATACGACATCCGGCTCGGAAACAGATTCATCATCTGTGTCTTCGGATACTGCGACGACGAACGACAGCACTGTTAGCGGGGAATTTGGATCAGACCTCAGTCTAAGCGAGGGAGAAAGTCTTACACTGGAGTCATCCAGCGGCGATTTGCTAGTCGGTTCAGACATGATGACGAATACAGGTGAAACATCGCCTGAAGCCACTCTGCTCGATGAATCCGCCGCCTTAAGCGATGTCGTAAAAGACGCAGGCACCGATGAGGCTCTGCAAGACGTATTGGAAAGCAATTTTAAAGAAGTCAGCGTTTCAAACACCGGCAAAAGACGCATGATACTCAGCGGCACTTCCTTACTCAATCCCAATGAGCTTGCGATAAACAATCAGGTAATTCCTGCAAGCAGCAACAGCTCAGGTCTTCTGACAGGCTTCTATATCACACGAGAACCTAGCCTGGGTTCACCAAATGTTGTGGAGACGATTTCAATCAACACTGCTGCGCAATTCGATGCGGGCCATGATCCGGAGACCAATCTGACATGGGGGCGCTGGGCCGAAGGCAGCGTGACGCAAACGCTAATGAATATATCTGAAACGAAAGATGTCAATCTGGGCGCCAATAGCCTGCATTGGATTTCGGGAATCGATAACTCTGAAATCACTTCGCTGCCAATTGAAGGCTCAGCCTCGTATCAACTGATCGGGAATACAAACCCTACCGATAATCATGGCAATGTGGGTGTACTCGGCAGTGCCACCCTGGATGTGAATTTCACCACCCAAACCGCAAAGAGCACATTAAATATTGGCATTAACAATCAATCCTGGAGCGGTAGCGCAAACGGACTCAACATCAGCAACGGCCAATTTTCCGGGAGTGTGTATGTACGCGCCACGGATAACGCGAGTGGTTCAACCGTTGTAGGCAGTGGTGCAATACTCGGTGGGTTCGTAGGACCAGTAGATACCAACACCAAGATTCCCGGCGGCGCGGCGATGTCATATCAGCTCAATGCGGCGCCAGCCCAGGTAGATACCAATGTTTCGGGTGTCGCAGCGTTTGGAGTTAAGAAGTAATGATGACAACGCATACAGCAATAAACTCTACCAGAAAATTCTTAGCTGCTTCAGTCGTAATTCTGATCTCGCTCACCTCTGCGTGTAATATCGATTTAGGCTCACCAGCGTCTGAAATCGAACAGCAGACACCTCAGAAAATCAGCGGCGCAGTAATCAAAGGCGCAGTGATTGGTGCAACCGTACGCATATTTAACCTGGATGCTTTTGGCAATATTAGCGGCGCTATGGTAGCGGAAACCGCGACGGACCTGAATGGAAAATGGCAGACTGAAGTCATCCCTTCTTCGACAACACGTTTGATAGAGGCCAGCGGTGGATATTTTATTGACGAGACCGATCCACAAACAGATATCAATCTAAAACGCAAAGTCACTCTCGCGGCGGGTCAAGTCATCTATGGATTACTTCCAGCGCAATCGAAGAGCGCGCCGGTCAGTATGCTGACCCATGCACTGTATATAAAAGTAAAAAACAATGTGGCCAAAGTCGGTACTTTTGAGCACGAATTTTCCAACATAAAAACCAACGCAACCACCGCACTTGGTTTCAATCCCTTTGTTGTCGTGCCTACAAACCCAATACAGCCGGACGCCACGGCAAGTGCGGAAGCGCTGAAGTACACCTTACTCATCGGTGGTCTGGCCCAGACCGGAAACAATATTGCCACGCGTGTCAATCGCGCCAAAATTGATTACGAAGTTTACTCCCGTCTGATTGATGATCTACAGGATTGTAAAGTCAACGGAAAGAAAAATTCGACAATACTGACCGTTACTAACGGACAACTGAATGTTATCATTCCCAGTGACGTAAGCGTCACTCAGCAGACGCGTATATTTGGAAATAACAATTATTACGCCTACCAGACTGTTCCCCTACCGACCTTCGATCTGTCTCCTGTGTGCCAGTTTACACCATTGGTTCACAGCGGTACGGATGAAGTCGTACTCAGTATCGATGGTCAAAAGGCGACGAAGTATCTTGAAACGCCGGATACCGGTAGCGCTGGCGATGTCATCATCAAGGGAACTTACGATAAAACGCTTGTTCCCGAAGCACTGACTGTATCACTTTTGCGCAACTTCAATGGAACGGACTACGCCACCCAACTCCATCTTTATATAAAAAGCACGACACCGGGTGAATACCAACTCGGTACGTCGGCTGATGCGAAATTTGTTTCCTCGGGCGCCACTTATAGCCATAGTCCTGGAAATACGGCGGGAACGATTATAGTCGACAATTACGGAATTGCGGGCGGCGACGTCATCGGAAGATATCAGTTCACGCTTTGCCGCGATGGTTATGACTGCACACTGAAGGCAAACATCAAAACTTTCGCCGGTCACTTTACTCTCAAGCGCGATGCGGACATCACAACGAAACCCGATGGCACTCAGGCCTTGCCGGTACTCATCAACCAAATACCTTATACGTCTACTGGAACGGGCACACTCTATTCTGCCGTTTCGGCAAGTTCCAGCTACTATCGCGTACAGACTTTCGCCAGAACACAGACTGTTATCACACTGGATAACCTCAGTGATGACATAGACCTTTATGTTTTCAATGATTCGGGATTCAGTGCATTAGTTTGTAGCTCAACGGGGCCACATGTTTCCACCGCCAGTTGTACAGCGCTAACGAATAGCGAAACCTATCTGTATGTACGCGTGGACTATGCCGGCTTGGGCACAGGTTCCAATTATGATATTTCTGTTGATTACCTAGACAGCGCGAGCATAGATGTCAATACAGGTGGCTCTACTACGTTTGTCGAAACTCAGTCCAATCCGGCGCTAGCAAACATTGGTGATGTTACCGTACGTGGTTTCTACAACCATGTAACGACGCCACAGCGTACCGAGTTGTGGCTACATCACAGTCACGACGGCATTACTTATCAGGGCGAGTTGATGCTAGCCTTTAATGCCTCAGTTACCGGTTCTTACAACCTGTTAACCAATACCGCAACGGCGACCTATATAGACAGTGGCATTACTTATATTGACGACAATATCAACGCCAATGGCAGCATCAATGTCAGTCAATATCAGAATATGCTCGGTGGAAAGCTTGTCGCCAGTTATATTCTTCATTTATGTAAACAGGGTGCACCGGACTGCGTAGCGCTTGGAAACTTTGTCGATCTCACCGGCACGTTTACGGTAAAACAGGATGCCGATCGTTATTTTGTTTCTGAAGGATCCGTTGTATCGCCAATGAATCTCGGCGCGATTCCCTACGATTCGTTGATCGCCCAACAGACACATGAAACCACATTCAGTGGTGCAAGTTACTATCAAATTGCAGTAGGCGCCAATGCGGACTATTCCATCGGCCTCAAAAACATATCGTCTGATGTCACACTGGAAGTCTACGCTGATAGTGGCTATACGATACTCTTGTGTTCGTCGAGCACAGGAATCAGCGAAGAAAATTGTGCCTATTCTCGTGGTGGAACATCAGGCAATCTGTATATCAAAGTCGTCTATTCCGGCGCAGGTGAAGGCAGTACTTTCGATATGAGTGTTGAGCGTGACTATCTCACTCACGATATCGACAATTCAGGCATACCAACTACCTATACTGAAACATATAACCATCCCTCGCTCGCAACGGTAAGTATGGACGTAGTTGTCGATGCATACTTTGATCACACGCTGGAACCGACCATGCGAACCACCGTGCGTATGCGAACAGACTATTCTGTGGGCGAATTCTTTACTGACTTGCAAATCAAATTCGCGGGTACGACTACAGGTGTTTTCACTGTATCGTCTGGTAGCGTGTGGGCGAGCAAATTGTTTGCAAGCCAGGAATATAATTCACAACACGCTAGTGCCAGCGGTTCGGTAAACATAACCCGTTATACCGGAAGTGCTGCCGGCAGCGATGGCATTATCGAAGGTTATTATAATCTTACCCTTTGCCTGGTCGGTTCAGACTGTTTAAGTCTAAACAAGAAAAATTTTTCCGGAGAATTCAAGATCACGCGCAACGCCGATCGTTTTTACATTTCCAATGGAAGCGGCGCCACTCCAGTTGTTCTACCATTTGGCACTTTCTATGATTCATCAAGCGACCCTACCAGCGACTGGATGGCGGCCGCAGGTGGCGCGAGTTACTACTCATTTTCAGGAACTCCAAATAGTGATTATCGTATCACTGCTTACAATATTAATACCGATGCGCGTCTGACTATCTATCTGGATTCTGGTTTTCTTTTTCCTGTATGTACGGCTGACGAATTCACGAACAATTTTGACGAAGTGTGCGCTGTCAGAACCGGCCTCGACAGTATGATCTACATTAAGGTAGAGCACCCCGGTGGATTCGAAGGCACGACCTACGATTTAAAAATAGAGCGCGACATCTTCGACATCGACGTCAACTACCTCGGTCCTATTTCATATATCGAAACCCAGTCCGATCCATTGTCGATTACCTTTGGCGACATCCATGCGTCGGCCTTTTTCAATCACACCACCGAACCGACTATGCGCACCGATGTGTTACTGCGTCGCTACTATAACGGTGCTGGATTCGACGAAGACTTACGCCTGTCTTTCGTGACGCCAACGCCTGGCAACTATTCGCTCCTCGGTGGCATGGCCTCGGCCTCATACAACCAGTTTGGTACCATCTATGACAGCAATCACGCCAGTGCCTCGGGGAATATTAATATCACCCGCTATACCGGTAATGACCTGGGTGGTAACGGCCTGATCGAAGGCACGTATAATGTAACGCTGTGTATACCCGGCTCCGATTGTTCCGCGGGCTTTATGGTCAACCTCAGCGGCAGCTTTAGCGTTACCCACGATGCTGATAAGTTGTATGAAACCGTTGGCTCCACACCGGGCAGTCAAATCAACCTCTTCGGTCCGGTTTACGACTCGACACTCGACGGCATGCTCACGCCTATGCTTGCCTCCGGCGAGGCCAGCCACTTTGTCTTTAGCGATTTAGCCAACGCCGACTACCGCGTGCGCGTCAAGAACATCAATACCGACGTGCGTCTGAGTTTGTACAGTGATGCCAGCTATACCTCACTGATCTGTACGTCAAATGAACCGGGATTCTTCGATGAGTGGTGCGCGATACGCAGCAACGGCAGCAACTCAATTTATATCAAGGTCGACTACCCTGGCGGCGTTGACGAAGGCGCCACCTTCGATCTGGAAATCGCCCGCGACATCTTCGACATCGACGTCAACTACCTCGGTCCTATTTCATATATCGAAACCCAGTCCGATCCATTGTCGATTACCTTTGGCGACATCCATGCGTCGGCCTTTTTCAATCACACCACCGAACCGACTATGCGCACCGATGTGTTACTGCGTCGCTACTATAACGGTGCTGGATTCGACGAAGACTTACGCCTGTCTTTCGTGACGCCAACGCCTGGCAACTATTCGCTCCTCGGTGGCATGGCCTCGGCCTCATACAACCAGTTTGGTACCATCTATGACAGCAATCACGCCAGTGCCTCGGGGAATATTAATATCACCCGCTATACCGGTAATGACCTGGGTGGTAACGGCCTGATCGAAGGCACGTATAATGTAACGCTGTGTATACCCGGCTCCGATTGTTCCGCGGGCTTTATGGTCAACCTCAGCGGCAGCTTTAGCGTTACCCACGATGCTGA